>NZ_JBRAGO010000087.1:0-18706 GCF_052746595.1 Leptodesmis sp. | reverse complement strand
GGTGTCGGGAGGATGTCACCAAAAATTCCTTAACGAACATCACCGTGGCATAGAACTGAAAGTCAGCATTGGCTTTTTTGGCAAATCCGTGCCCTTCATCTTTGGCCATTAGATACCAGACGGGAATATTGTTTTTCCGCACAGTGGCGACAATTTGTTCGGCTTCATTCAGGGGCACCCGCGGATCGTTCTGACCGTGAATCACGAATAGGGGTTTTTTAATTTTTTCAGCGTTATTGACGGGAGAGATTTTGAGTAAAAACTCTCGCATTTTGGGGTCGCGTTCATCGCCATATTCGACCCGTCGCAAATCCCGTCGATAGCCTTCGGTACGTTCCAGGAAGGTGACAAAGTTAGAGATGCCAACAATGTCAACCGCTGCTCGAATACGATCGCTGTAGTTCGTCGCTACGGCCAGGGACATATAGCCGCCGTAACTGCCACCTGTGACCATAATCCGGCTGGCATCAAGATCTGGTTGAGTGGCAATCCAATCCAGAAGGGCACCGATGTCCTTCACGGAATCTTCACGCAGGAAACCATTGTCCAGTTTCAGGAAAGTTTTGCCGTAGCCTGTGGAACCCCGCACATTGGGGAATAGCAGAGCCATGCCCAACTCATTCAGGTAGTAATTCTGCCGCCCTAGGAAAACGGGACGAAACTGAGCTTCTGGCCCCCCATGAATATCGATAATCACGGGACGTTTGCCAGTGAATTTCTGCGGTGGACGGTACAAAAAGCCGGAGATGGTTTTGCCGTCAAAGCTTTTCCAGCGCACCAGTTCTGCGTCCGAGAAGTTGGTTGTGTTTAGGCCGCCCGTTTCGCTTTCGGTCCAGCGATCGATTTTATTGGACCTAATATTCAGAGAGTAAACGTCGGTAGTTGATCGAGCGGAAGTCATGGAAAAGCCCAGATCTTGGTTGTTGGGATGCCAGCTTAAGCCAAAAATCAGACCGTTGGGTAACTTGGGTAATGGCCGTTCTTTGCGGGTTTTGGTGTCCAGAATGTGCAACACACTGGCCCCATCTTCATTGGCCACAAAGGCCAGGAGTTTGCCATCCTTGGACAGATCAAAGTCTTCAATATCCCATTTGATCTGAGTCGTGAGGTAGGTGTAGCGTTTGCTGGCCAGGTCGAAGTAGGCCAATCGCTGAAATTCGGAGTCCCGATCGCTGACTAAATAGATGCCCTGGCCATCTTTAGCAAAGGCCGCACTGGCATAAGCTACGGGTTCTTTTCCTGCTTTAGGAGTCAGCAGGGTTTTGGTTCCTATCTGGGCATCCATCAACCAGAGATAGCTTTCGTTCGCGGAAACATATTGCAACACCAGCAACTGGCGATCGTCTGGAGACCAGTCCAGGGGTGCCCAACCGCCCCCTTCCACCTGAGCCAGTAAGCGATCGCTTTGGGGATTGGTGGGATCGATCAGGTAAATATCCGTGTCTGACCCGGTGCGCCGTGTGGAGGTGTAGGCCATGCGATCGCCCTTGTTTGACCAGACTCCCCGACTATTCTTCGACTTGCCATCAGTCAATAAGGTAATGTCTCCAGTCGCCAAGTCATAGCGATAGTTCTGGTTAAATTCATTACCCCCAACATCTTTACTGAAGACAAAATAGTCTCCGGTCGTAGGCTGATAGCTGGCGCCAGAGGGGGGGTCTGTAAAAAAAGTGAGTTGTCTACGGGCAGCTAAGGGAAAGCGCACCGCATGAATTTGGGCGTTGTTGCAGAAACGGGTAGAAATTAACATCTCCCGCTCGATGGGATGCCAACTGGCGAATAGGGCCGAGCGAAATTCGGTATAGCGTTTGACGGTATCCACCAGGGAGAGGGGGATAGCCGGAATTCCCTCGACGACCAGATTCTCGTTAGGAGGAAAACTAGCAGCCTGAGCAGCAGTCATAGGCATCAGCGTAAACAGAACGGTCAGAAACAGAGCCGCGATCAAGCGAACAACATGCATGAGTCAACCACACCACACAGTCAATTGCCCTGACTCTATCGTGAGCCGCCTGCGATCGGCAACGTTACAGCCAGTGAACCGATCGTAACCACTTCCAGACCCCTGTGTGGCGGCGTACCATAATTCCCTGGCTTTGCTCTTTCGCCAGTCCCAGTAGTTCTTCTGTGGTAAAGCTATAGCCCAACTGCCGACTCAGGGTTAAAAACTCCTCTGGAGACTGAACTTGCTCAAACTTATCTCGCAGGGACTCATCATAAGCTACTGCTTCCAGAAACCGGCTTGCACTTTCAATAGACATGTTGTAAAGACTCCTTTGGCCAGGGCTTCCCCTTGCCCTCTGATTGATGAAGTTATTGTTAGACTGCCCAAAATTATCCGTAATTCTAGCGACTGGGCCAGCCAAATTCAGCAATCCAAAAGGGAGACATTCCGCCGGAACACCCCTACACCATGCCTGCTTCTGCCTTAAACTCTACACACTCTCGGTGGAATTCCCAGCACCGGACAGGGCAGATCATCCCCCAGGGCTTCCACAATTGGGTGATTGGCAGACTCGCAGCCCACGACTAATACAGTTGCGGACTCTTGTCGGGCTACATCTCGCAGTTCGGTAGCGACGGAACCAAACCGGAGATGGGTTTCTAAACAGCCGCGCCACTCATTGGCCAGATTTCGCGCCTGCCAGAGAATCCGATCGGCCTGCTCAAATTGGTGAATCTGCCAGTTGGTATCCCGTTCAGCGGAGCGATCGCGACGTTCAGCGACCTCCAGTGCCAAGGCTTTTGTGGATAGTTCCGGAGCAGCGGCTTCAGTAATCCATGAAATCGGCTCTAAGGTATTGCCACACTGATAAAGCGGTACTTTGCGATCGCCCATCTCAGCTTGCCAGACAGCATCAATAGAGCGAGTCTGACGATAGCCAGACTGTTCTGAGTCAACAACATATACGACCTGAACAGTCACAGTTTTCCGGGTTGCCAGCCGGGTTTGATAGGCAATCCATAAGGTCAAGTCCAGAGCAGTATGGCTTTGAGGAGAATCGGTGTAACCGACGACCAAATTAATATCCTCCCGGTGCGATCGGGAAGACATGACAGAATTGGGTTTCAATACCATTTGCCGGGTCAGATCAGAACAGCCGAGCGCATGTTCCAGACGGGTCAGCATGGGTAAAATTTCCACAGTAAAAACCTCTCAGAAGTGAGTGTGTGCGAGAGGTGGGTTAGGCGACAGCTACCCGGAATACAGGATATTCAGATGAGTAACTGCCAGGAGACACCTACGACGGTTGCTGTAAAAGCTTCAGTCTCGGGTACTCCTTCCATTGCCGACGGAGTTAGCTGACGGGCTAAGGCTGGAAGGTGCCTCTCTCAGGTACTTTTGAGATTCGCCCCAAGGACACTGGTTCCTCCGTTCTAGAAACCAACCTGAACTACGAAAGCTGTTCAAGTTAATCTCCAAATTAGGCCACCCACGATTTAAGCAGACGATGCAGACTTCCCTGAATATATTAATATTATGAGAAGCCAGATTGGCATGAGCAGGTCTGGTCAGGAAGCCGCCCCAGAAGAACTACAAAGTCAAGACTTTGAGATCAAAACTTGTAGATCATCCGTTTCAGCAAACTAAGATTCTCTAGTTACTGTAACCTACCAAAAATTGAATGAGTATCCCCCTTAGGGGATTTTACAAATTCTTGCCATTCATACTGCACTTCAAAACTGAACGCTATTCAGACCTCGTCCATCTCCATCCCTGCAGTTTCTCTGATGAGAGACTCCGGTTTACTAACTGGACTTAGTTTAATTATTCTTTTAGTTTTTCCTATCAAAGCAATAGCGGCAGTTTAAGATGAACATTTACAAAATGTTTTGCAGAGTTAAACCCTGTCCATGCCCAGAATCCAGTTTCCTGAAGGGAAAACTGCCGTTCTTTAGCTGGACCGGGTTTAATTGCCATTCGCGATCGTCGCTGGATGCTTAAGATAGAACCAGGGCTGGGCATTAGAACTTTCTCTATCCTGCCAGAATGGCGCTTTGCCGCTCCTTCATCGTTTGGACTGTTTGGGTGTGACTTCCCTTCCTACTTCACCAAGGCTTGATCTAAGCCAGCTATTTCCCTTCCCCCTGGATGAGTTCCAGCACCAGGCGATCGCGGCTCTGGAGGCAGGCCGTTCCGTCGTGGTCTGTGCGCCAACTGGATCGGGCAAAACCTTGATTGGAGAATATGTCATCCACCGGGCTTTGGCAGGCAAACGGCGAGTCTTCTACACCACCCCCTTAAAAGCCCTGTCGAACCAGAAGCTACGGGATTTTCGTGAAATATTTGGCTTTGACTCCGTGGGCTTGTTGACAGGCGATATTTCGATCAATCGAGATGCGCCGATTTTAGTGATGACCACTGAAATCTTTCGTAATATGCTGTATGGCACCCCGATCGGCGAAGTCGGCACCTCCCTGACTGGGGTGGAAGCGGTGGTGTTGGATGAGTGCCATTACATGAACGATCGCCAGCGGGGCACCGTCTGGGAAGAATCTATTATTTACTGCCCGCATGAAATTCAACTGGTAGCGCTGTCCGCGACGGTAGATAACAGTGACCAACTAACCGATTGGATTCATCGTGTACATGGGCCAACGGAACTTATCTATTCTGACTTCCGCCCCGTTCCCCTGAAATTCCACTACTGTACGCCCAAAGGCTTGTTTCCGCTACTGGATGACAGTCAGAAAAAAATGAATCCCCGCTTGCGGCCCAAGGGAGGCAAGGGAGCGAAAGGAAATGGCGATCGCCGTAGCCCCAAACAGGAAAGCCCCTCTCTGGCTTCTGTGTTGTCCCACTTGCAGCAGCGAGATATGCTGCCTGCCATCTACTTCATCTTCAGCCGTCGAGGATGTGATCAGGCCGTTGCGACCGTTGGTAATTTTTCCCTGGTGAATGAAGCAGAAGCAGCGGCTCTGAAGCAACAAATTGACGAATTTCTGGAGCGCAACCCGGAAGTTGCCCGGGCCGGACAGGTCGATCCCCTGTATCGAGGAATTGCCGCTCACCACGCCGGATTGCTGCCTGCCTGGAAAGGCCTGGTCGAGGAATTATTTCAGCAGGGATTGATCAAGGTCGTTTTTGCCACGGAAACTCTGGCTGCTGGAATTAATATGCCAGCCCGGACGACGGTGATTTCCAGTCTGTCCAAACGTACTGATCGCGGCCATCGCCTGTTAAATGCTTCCGAGTTTCTGCAAATGGCTGGACGGGCCGGACGACGAGGCATGGATGTGCAGGGTCATGTGGTAACAGTGCAGACCCCCTTTGAAGGAGCACGGGAAGCGGCCTATCTGGCGACGGTTGGCCCCGATCCCCTGGTCAGTCAATTTACGCCCAGTTATGGCATGGTACTGAATCTGTTACAAACCCACACACTGGATGAAGCCAAGGAATTGGTAGAACGCAGCTTTGGGCAATATCTGGCCACCTTGTATCTGCGGCCCCAACAGGAAGCGATCGATCGTCTGGAAGCCGAACAGTCTCAATTGCAAGCTCAACTAGCTTCCGTAGATTGGGAGCAACTGGCCCACTATGAAAAACTGCAGGAGCGACTGAAAGAGGAACGCCGCCTGTTTAAAACCCTGCAGCATCAGGTTGAGGAAGTCCGCGCTCACGATATGGCGATGGCCGTTTCCTTTGCTGTAGCAGGTACAGTTCTCAATCTAAAAGGCCATCACAGTTCGATAACGGCTCCCCTCTCAGCAGTACTGGTGACGAAGGTAGTAGGAGCCGGTCAGTTTCCTTACTTAGTCTGTCTGGGTAAGGACAACCGCTGGTATGTGACAACCGTGGCCGATGTGGTGGATTTGCGGGGAGAACTGCCCAGAATTGCTGTGGTCGATACCCTGCACCCCCCGCCAGAAATGCCCCTCAAACCTGGACAATCCCGAAAAGGCAATGAGCAAACGGCAGCGATCGCCCAATCTCTGCCTGAAGCTCCTCCTCTGGCAGATGTGGCTCCCGAAGTGTATACCCAACTGCAGCGGCTGCAAGCGGTAGAAGCTCAAATTAATGCTCATCCCGTGCATCAGTGGGGAAATCGGGCCACGATTTTGAAGCGGCAAAAGCGAATTACAGCGATTCAGAATGAACTGGAAGACCGCTATACGAAGCTCGATCGCCAATCGCACCATTACTGGGAAGCCTTCCTGGATCTGATTGACATTCTGCAAAGCTTTGGTTGCCTGAACGATCTAACTCCCACCCCCCTGGGACAATCCGTGGCGGCGATTCGGGGGGATAACGAACTCTGGCTGGGACTGGCTCTCACCTCCGGTGAACTGGATCTCTTGGAGCCTCATCATCTGGCGGCGGCCTGCGCTGCCCTGGTCACAGAAGTCTCCCGTCCCGATAGCTGGACTCGTCACGATTTACCTCCCACCGTGGAAGCTGCCCTCGGCGGACTGCGAAGCATTCGGCATCGCCTGTTTCAACGCCAGCGTCGGCTTCAGGTTGTATTACCAGCCTGGTTGGAATACGAGTTTGTCGGCCTGGTGGAACAATGGGCACTGGGGATGGAGTGGCCAGAACTCTGTGCCAATACCAGCCTGGATGAAGGAGACATCGTGCGAATTCTGCGCCGTACCCTGGATTTCCTCTCACAAATTCCCCATGTCCCTCATCTACCCACAGAACTGAAACGCAACGCAGTCCGGGCGATTCAACTGATCGATCGCTTTCCAGTCAGTGGCGTGATTGAGTAAAAGACGTCAAAGATACCTATATAAAGATATCTATATAGGCATATAGAGAATATAGGCATCCAGAAAATATGATCTGACCTCGATCAACACCTCAGTAGAAGAAACGAATAATTTTTAGAACCTTAGAGAAAAAGAGAAGAGAGTAACAGCCAGGAAAGCATTAATATGTAGTGGAAGAAATATTAGCTTCCCTTGAAATACCTCTTTTGGGGGATCAAAATTTCTAATGTTTCCATCAAAAGTAGCTGATATTAAAAAAAACTATCAAAAATCTGATTTCTGGTAAAAACCTGCATCTTATCAGAGATAAATTTGCGTGAGTATACTGTCTGAATGTTGAAAGTTGTTCTCGTCCATCCCCAGATTCCACCGAATACTGGAAATATTGCCCGTACTTGCGCAGCTACCTGTACTGAATTGCATCTGGTTGGGCCATTGGGCTTCGAGATTAGCGATCGCTACCTGAAACGAGCGGGGTTAGACTATTGGCCCTACGTCAACCTCAAGTTCCACCCCTCTGCGGCGGCATTTCAACTTTTCTTTGAAAGCCAGAAAGGCCGATGGATTGGTTTTAGCACTTCAGGGCGATGTAGTTATACGCAGTTTCAATACCAGATGGATGACTGGTTGTTATTTGGTAGCGAGACAGAGGGACTCCCTCCTAAAATTCTTGCCACCTGTGCTGAGACTGTTCGGATTCCAATGGCTCAACCAGAAATTCGCAGCCTTAACCTGTCAGTCAGTGTGGCGATCGGTTTATTTGAAGCTCGTCGCCAATTGGGATTGATATAGAACCTGTGAAGAGACTAGTAAGATTTAAGTCAACTAGACTACCAAATACGGAAAAGTTGATAAGAAATTCATATACAGTTCGATTTGTGCAGCGTCTCTCAGAAACTTGTTGGATCTAGTCGTTTTCTGATCTTTCAAAAGCACTGTTCTTCAACGGATTTGGAGCCGTGTTCGGAGTAGTTTTAAGCTTTATATCAAACTTCATCGCCCAGTAAAATTCATGCTACATTTCAACCTCCTGGGTGGATATACGAATCCTGAACTACCCATTTTGTGGTGAAATTGTGAGAAGTGTTTGGAGTGAGCGGAACATTCGTTCTGCGCTGTCTACGCCATTGACGGTTATGCCGCTTAAGCTTTTAGTGGTGCCAAACCATTTTCCTGAAAGGCTTTTGCGGATTTCTGTTAAGAAGTCTGAGGCCGTTTTTCAGAATGTATCTATCTGCAATCGTGCAGATTCCTGGCAAAATCAAAAAAGTTTTGATTTCTTCACTGCCTGTTGACGCAATGGTTTGGCGCTTGTTACAAATGCTTACTGTTGAGTGTAAACTTGTCTAAATTGAAAAAGCGGGGTAATCTTGCCTAAGTGTAATTACCGTGTGTGATCCAGATTCTCTATCAATGTGATTTGCATCATTGATTAGAGATAGATCAATGGCTCAAAGACAGTTAAACGCTGGAAATTTAGGAGGTCGTTTTTTTGAGACGAACATTCCCGCAGAAGGTTAAGCCTCTTCCTTCCTGTGCAGACGAGCAGGAAGCGACAACCGCTCAAACAAAGCAGGCTCTTCCCGACAATAACCGTCGGGTTCGTACTTCCGCCGCAATGATTGGATTGGCCATTTCAATGGGTGCCTATAACCTGTCAGTTCCCAGTCAAAGCGATAGCGCAACTGCCGCTGAACCAGCAGTTGGAGAATCTACTGTACCACCTGCAGATTCGCTTGAGACTGCTGCTCTTTTTCCAGAGGCTATTGCTTCTCAGGCCTCTTCCTCGGAGTCACAGCCTCTTTCAATCAAGCATACTGTCCAAGAAGGTCAAACGCTTTGGGAGGTTGCTCGCTTTTATGGTGCAGATGCAGCAGCAATCGCATCAGCGAATAATCTTTCCCTTGATGCTGTACTTCGGGTTGGTCAGGTTTTGATCATCCCTACTGACAGCCGAATTGCTCAAGCCCTTGTTACCCCTGATACTGCGGCAATTTTGCCCGGATACTACGGCCCAGTAGCAGGGCGCTTAAGTAGTACCCCGATCGCATCAGCCTCCCCAGCTACTCTTCCATCTCCTGTTGACGCAAACTTAAAAGTCCAGCAAGAGGAAGCACTCAAGAATCTCAAGCAAAAGCGAGACAGCTTGCGCGCCGGATTGGCAACCTTACCCTCTGAACAGTCATCATCTGTTAAACCTCTCTCCCAAAGTGGTTCTAACTCTAAGTCAGTAGACGAAACCAGAGTGGATTTGCCTGGTCTTCTAACTTCGGAGCAGAAGGCTGATAAGGCCCAATTGCCCACTGCTCTACCTGCAAGCGATCAAAAAGTCGCTTTTGGCTCTGTCAGAAATCCCCAGTCTACTGTTCGCTCTAACCCATCGACGTTTCCTGAGAATGGAGTTGAGGATCTAGTCAATTACCGGGTTAATCGAGGAGATACCCTGGCTACGATCGCCCGTGCTCATGGGATAACCTTGCAAGAGTTAGTCCAAGCAAATCGGATTACGAACCCAAATTACATCCTTCCTGATCAAGTTCTGGTGATTCCTCAAAGCCAGTCGGCAAGAGAATCTACACAAAAATTTAAGGGATTGATCGCCTCTCTCCCTGATTCTCCCAAATCTCTGGATGTTTCTGGTTCGTCACCTCAATCTTTAATCACTCCGGCAGTTTCTCAAGAAACAAAGGTTGCAGCCGCTTCTTCCTTTGCCCCACAAACCACATTACCTGCAACCAATTTTGATTCCAAGCTGCTTCAATCCAACAATATTGCGAATCTCAAATCTGAAATTGAGAAATTGCGTGAGAAGTATAGTAGTCAGGCACAAGCCAGTCGTCTTCAAACCCAGAATGTCTCTGCTAAAGCAACACCAGCTACTATTGCCTTAGGTGGAACCTTGGAGCGCGTTAATCCGGAGTTTAATCCGGAGCGTTACTCCAGCCTGAAGTCACGCATTCGTGAAATGCGTGAGCGGATCCGGACGGGACAGGCTCCTCAAGCAAAAGATGTCTCGCAGCCTATAGCCGCTTCTGAGTCGAAACCGCAGTTAGTGGCAGCAGCTTCCGTAGGCTCTGAGAGCTATGATCCGCTGGTTCAATCTCGGTTGGGTAAAACAGTTTCTCCTGAATTACCACCTTTAGGCCCTGGAAACGAATACCTGCCGGGTGCTCCAGGTAGATTTGAAGGCTATATTTGGCCGACAAGAGGAGTTCTCACTTCAGGCTTTGGCTGGCGTTGGGGCCGGATGCATAAAGGCATCGACATTGCTGGCCCTGTCGGCACTCCCATCATGGCTGCAGCGGATGGAGTGGTGGTAACTGCTGGATGGAACTCTGGTGGCTACGGCTATCTGGTAGAAATTCAACACCCAGACGGTAGCTTAACTCTGTATGCCCACAACAGCCGGATTCTGGTACAGGTGGGGCAGCAGGTGAGTCAAGGGCAGCAAATCGCTGAAATGGGTAGCACTGGCTACAGTACAGGGCCGCACCTTCACTTTGAAGTTCACCCCAATGGGCGCGGTGCTGTTAACCCGATGGCTTTCCTGCCCAGAGATAGAGGTTAGTCAGGCGAATTGGTTGATAATGCTTGGAGGGAAGCTTGAGGTTTCCCTCCATTAACTTTTTAAATTACCTACTTTTTTCTCCAGGCTTTTCTCCAGGCTCTTGTCTTTTACGTACACCAGAATTTATGTATGCTATTGTTTGTCCCGGTATTCATGATCCGCAGGCAACTCAGGACTTTTTACGGGGACTGCAGAAAGTCATGGGTGAAACTGCTGTTACCTGGTTGATCTTTCCGACCGATCGCTATCCTGCCTATTCAGCTCTTCATATCAGTTGGTTTTTGTATGATCAGTTGAGGGCCATACATCTGCAAGATTGGCTAAATCAAACCGTTGCCATTATTAGCTTCAGTGCCGGGGTAGTGGGTGCAATCGCAACAGCCTGGAGTTGGCGATTAATGGGAGGAACAATCGCTGCCTTGATTGCGGTGGATGGCTGGGGGGTGCCACTGATTGGGGATTTTCCCATACATCGGCTCAGCCATGATTATTTCACCCACTGGAGTTCTGCTTTACTGGGAGCGGGGCAGGATGGTTTTTATGCAGAACCAGCCGTTGATCATTTAAACCTCTGGCGATCGCCAGAAACCACGCAGGGCTGGTGGTTTTCTCCTAGCTCTCCAGGTTCCCCTCAATTGATCACGGCTGCAGAGTTCATTGCTACTCTTTTATCCCGGTACAATGCGAGAGCAGGCATTGAAGATGAGCCATAGTGCAGGAAACACTATACATTTGGCTGATCTCCAAGGACATGAGGGTGATCCGATCGCAGCCCAACTTCTTCTAAGCTGATGCGATCGCGTCCCGCCAATTTAGCTCGATAGAGGGCGCGATCGGCTGCAGCGATGAGAGACATTGGGGATAGATTGGCTTTTGGAATAACCGCCGTAACTCCCATACTCAAGGTGATGTAGGGGCTGATTTGGGAGCCTGCATGAACCAGTTCTAAGGCTCGGACCGCCTCTTGAATCTCTTGGGCAACATACAAAGCCCCTGAAGCAGGGGTATTAGGCAGAATGAGAACAAACTCTTCTCCGCCATAGCGGGCCACTACATCACTTGGACGTTTAACCGCTGTTGCAATCGCACTAGCAATTCGACGCAGGCAATTGTCCCCTGCTTGATGACCATAGGTATCGTTATAGGCTTTAAAGAAATCGACATCGCAGAGAATCAAGGATAGTGGTTGTACTTCCCGCATCAGTCTGCGCCATTCTTGATTCAAACAAAGATCAAAGCAACGACGGTTGGCGATTTGAGTCAGACTATCCTGATGAGCCAAGCGCTGAAATTCCTGATTTGCAGCTTGCAAGGCGGCTTCTATAGCCATGCGATCGCGAACTTCTCGGCGCAATAACTCATTCTGGGCTTCCAATTGCTGCTGTAGCCGCCGTAGCGATAAGTGAAGTTCTACCCGAGCCAGCACCTTCGCTGTTTCAAAAGGTTTGGTAATGTAATCAACCCCACCCATTTCAAAGGCTTTAACCTTATTTAGTATTTGTTCAAAAGCTGTTACAAAAATAATCGGAATATCTTTTGTCCGGGGATTTACTTTTAGAATGTGGCACACTTCGTAGCCATCCATGTAAGGCATTCCAATATCAACTAGGATTAGATCTGGCAAGCAAGTCAATATTGTGGAAAGTGCTTCTTCTCCACTATGAGCGGTCATGACATTAAAGCCTTTCTGCCTCAATACCCTATAAAGGAGGCCAACATTATCAGGCAGGTCATCTACAATTAAAATATTGCTCTGACTGCATCCCATTTGATACTTGTTCATCTATTTACTGGGTTTGAAATGATGAATAACAGAATTCAATTTAAGTATCTATATTCTGTCATTTTTATGTTCTGATCGCTTGACCAATTCATGCCGAGTTTATTATTCCCGCTGCTACTAATAGCGGAAACCCAGACACTTTTGCTGTCAGCAAAATTAGGTTTTTTGGCGGACAGAGCTTCACAAATGGCTGAGCTTTAACCATGCGGTAGGCTAGGAAGCAAAGAGGCAGGGGGAGAATAAAATTGGGAATTAGGAAGGAGAAATTAATGAATGGTTGGATACTTCAGAATGCTCGGTTGATTGGGTACGAAGGGTTACAGCAAATTGCGATCGCAGACGGTAAGGTTACTTCAATTCAGCCTCAAGTGATCTCCGCAGTAGATCCAGCAAGTGCAGAAACCAAGATATTAGATATTGCAGGCGACTGGCTTTCACTGGGAGGAGTTGATCTCCAGATTAATGGAGGGCTAGGGCTGACTTTTCCTGATTTGAATGAGCAAACTATTGACAAGCTGGCACCGATCAGTAAGTTTCTCTGGGAGCAGGGTATTGATGCCTTTCTGCCAACTCTGGTGACAACCTCCGTTGATAATATCCAGCGATCGCTGGCCACTCTTGCAGAATTCACCATGCACCATGCACCATGCACCACTCCGATCGCTGCTATGCTGGGTGTTCATCTCGAAGGGCCGTTTCTGAATCCCCAAAAGCGAGGTGCCCATCCCGTAGAGCATCTGCAGCCGCTCACAGTGGACAACGTTAAACGAGTCTTGGGAGATTATGCCAGTCTGGTGAGAGTCATCACCCTCGCACCGGAATTAGATGAATCAGGTCAGGTGATTCCCTACCTGCGATCGCTGGGAATTACCGTGAGTCTAGGTCATTCAATGGCAACGGCAACCCAGGCTCAGCAAGCCTTTGACCAGGGAGCCAGGATGGTGACTCATGCCTTTAATGCCATGCCACCATTGCACCATCGGGAACCGGGGTTGTTGGGAGCCGCGATCGTTGATTCCCGTGTCTACTGTGGTCTGATTGCAGATGGTCAGCATGTGTCTCCCATCATGATTGATATTTTGTTGCGGGCTGCTCAGTACGATCGAGGGGTGTTTCTGGTCAGTGACGCACTTGCTCCTCTGGGGCTTCCCGATGGCCTTTATCCCTGGGATACTCGCCAGATTGAGGTCACTCAAGGAACGGCTCGCTTGCTCGATGGAACGTTGTCCGGTACGACATTGCCATTGCTGATAGGGGTTCAGAATCTCAGCCAGTGGGAAATTTGTCCGGTGGATACAGCGATCGCACTGGCTACCACTGCACCTCGGCAGGCGATCGAACTGCCCACAACATATCAGCAGCAACCCGCCCATTTCCTACGCTGGCATTTAGATGCGGCAGGGCAACTAAGCTGGAAACGGTTAAGTTTGAATGGCTCTAGATGAAGGATCCCAGTCGACTAGGATAGAAGCAGGTTACACTAACATTTAAGGACCCTGTTACATTCCCGGAACGCCTCAAGCAAGGGGGTTTTCTAGCGGGAAGATAGGGAGCATTCAAAAGGCAAGCAGGTATGAAAGGTTCCCGCACACACTCTCTGGCTCAGCGATCGTCTATTCGTGGTAAAGCTGCTAAAGGCTTCATCACCGCATTTTTTGTCATTGCTCAGGGACTCAGCCTGACTGTTCCTGCTCTGGCGAGTGCAAACGCTAATCGTGAGCCGATGAGCTATAGCGACCTGTTGCGAGATATCGACAGTGGTAAGGTCAAAGCAATTGAGATCGATCGGGTACAGCGGGTGGCGCGGGTGACACTGGAAGACCAGAAGCGAGAAGAACCACCGAAAGAAGTCCCTCTGTTTGAAGAAAATAACATTCTGTTTGAGCGGGCGCGACAGAACAAAGTGCCTTTAGCCATTAAAGACTCAGTAGATAATGGAGCGATTGTGGGTCTTATGGCTCAATTGTTCTTGTTCCTGCTGCTGCTGGGCGGCTTGCTGATGATTATTCGACGGTCTGCCAACTCTCCTGGAGGGCCAGGGCAGGCATTAAACTTTGGCAAATCCCGTGCCCGCTTTCAGATGGAAGCGAAAACAGGAGTCATGTTTGATGATGTCGCCGGAATTGAAGAGGCCAAGGAAGAACTCCAGGAAGTGGTTACTTTCCTGAAAAAACCGGAGAAATTCACGGCTGTCGGTGCCCGGATTCCCAAAGGAGTGCTGTTGATTGGCCCTCCGGGAACAGGTAAAACCTTACTGGCCAAGGCGATCGCTGGGGAAGCCGGAGTTCCCTTCTTTAGTATCTCTGGTTCCGAGTTTGTGGAGATGTTCGTTGGGGTGGGGGCTTCCCGCGTTCGTGATCTGTTCAAGAAAGCGAAAGAAAATGCCCCCTGCATCATCTTTATTGATGAAATTGATGCCGTGGGTCGGCAACGAGGAGCCGGAATTGGCGGTGGCAACGACGAACGAGAACAAACTCTCAACCAGTTGCTAACAGAGATGGATGGGTTTGAAGGCAATACTGGCATCATCATTATTGCCGCCACCAACCGTCCCGACGTGCTAGATTCCGCGTTATTACGCCCCGGTCGGTTCGATCGCCAAATTACCGTAGATTTACCTTCCTATAACGGACGACTGGGAATTCTGGAAGTTCATGCCCGCAACAAGCGTCTAGCCCCTGATGTGTCTCTGGAAGCAATCGCCCGTCGCACTCCCGGATTTGCGGGGGCAGATCTGGCCAATTTGTTGAATGAAGCGGCAATTCTCACAGCCCGTCGTCGCAAGGAAGCGATCACGATGCTGGAAATTGATGATGCGATTGATCGCGTCACGATCGGTCTGACCCTGACCCCGTTGTTAGACAGTAAGAAAAAGCGACTGATTGCCTATCACGAAGTTGGTCATGCGTTGCTGATGACGCTACTAAAAAATGCGGATCCCCTCAATAAAGTGACGATTATTCCGCGATCGGGGGGAGTAGGTGGTTTTGCCCAGCAATCCTTCAACGAAGACATGATCGATAGTGGTCTGTATACTCGTGCTTGGTTAACCGATCGAATTACGATAGCCCTAGGGGGACGCGCGGCTGAAGAGGAAGTCTTTGGCCCTGCTGAAGTCACGGCAGGAGCCAGTGGGGATATCAAGTCAGTGGCAGAACTGGCCCGCGAAATGGTGACTCGCTACGGTATGTCTGAATTAGGGCTCGTCGCCTTTGAATCCTCTGGCAACGAAGTATTCTTAGGCCGTAACTTAATGGCTCGCTCAGAATATTCCGAGGAAGTAGCGACTCAAATCGATCGCCAGGTGCGGGAAATTGCCATGCATTGTTATCAGGAAGCCCGTCGTCTGATCCGGGAAAATCGGCCCTTGGTTGATCGGCTGGTGGATGTTTTGCTGGATAAGGAAACGATCGAAGGGGATGAGTTCCGCCAGATTGTTGCAGAATACACGGAGCAACAATCCGTCGCCACTCCATCATCTTGAGCAACAAATTTTCAGGATATTTTCTGAAACGCTTTTCCAAAGCTTTGGGGAATGTTTATCCTATCTTGAGGTTGCTTGGGGCTATCCTCAAGCAACCTTATGCACTCCAGGGCTAGAACTAAGTAAAGGTTGAACAAAGATGCGGAATGTCAACAGCAGGCACTGTATTCCGTCTTTGTAAAAGACTTTTCTCCAGAAGGTCTGGTTTGTGACGGGGGCAGCAAGTATGTTCAACAAATTGGTGACAGCCGCACTCTTGACGATCTCGCTTATCTTATTGACAGGGTTTAACCGTCCCTTAGCGATCCAGAACCATCAAAACCTGCTACCAACCAATAAGACAAGCACTCAGGCTGCTCAGGCTGTCAAGCATTTTTAGGATGCTGGTTTGAACCTGTCTAATAGCTTCCTTACAAATACTTTACAATTCACGCCACCTCCGACAGGAACATTCATTTCACCGGAAGCGTCATGGACAACGGAATGTTTAAGAGCGAAATTCCGCCCATGAGTCACTCTCTTCGGCTATCCTGGTCAACGGTAGAACCGACGGCTTCCCAAGTTTCAGTGCAAGCAGACAAACTCTCTAATTACGATTTGATTCTGCAGTGTCAAGCTGGACATCGCCCTGATAAAGCTGCCTTTGCAGAGTTAATGCGTCGGTATCAACCCAATGTTGAACGGGTTTTGTATCATCTAGCACCAGACTGGCACGATCGCGCCGACCTGACCCAGGAGGTGTGGATCCGAGTCTATCGCAATATCCAACGGCTGAATGAACCGGAAAAATTCCGGGGCTGGTTAAGTCGGATCGCCACAA
This sequence comes from Leptodesmis sp., assembly GCF_052746595.1. Lineage (NCBI taxonomy): Bacteria > Bacillati > Cyanobacteriota > Cyanophyceae > Leptolyngbyales > Leptolyngbyaceae > Leptodesmis > Leptodesmis sp. Next base: position 2,340 of record NZ_JBRAGO010000087.1, on the reverse strand, counting down.
ATTTGTTTTATGACGAGTTGCGGAAACGCAAACGGACGGCCAGTCCGCTGTCGTTAGATGCGCCACTATCAATGGATGATGGGGAGATGGAATGGGAACTTGCCTCCGAAACCCCCGGTCCTGACGAAAATCTGACCACTCAGGAGTTTTACGACCAGTTGCGAGACGCGATCGCCGACCTGCCCGAAGCTTTTCGGACTACGATCGTACTACGGGAAATTCAGGGAATGGCCTATGAAGAGATTGCTGAAATTACGGGGGTTTCTTTAGGAACCGTGAAATCTCGAATTGCCAGGGCACGGCTCCGACTCCAGTCCCAATTGCAAAATTATCTTGACGGCATTTAATCGAGAGCAATTGTACAATTGGGAAAGGTTAGATCTGTCTGAAGTTGGAATCCCGATCTGTCTTGAAACGGTTTGTGTTTCTGAGCTAGATTGTTTATTCTGTTTGATCAAAAGCTGGGTGTACTCCTTACACAAAAAGTGATGTTGCAATGACGTCCAATTTTGACCCTCCTAACTTCAACCCTCAGGCCGCCATGTCTGGGAACTTGAATTCTTCTCCACGAGCTTTAGATGTGATGCACCGCGATCGCTTTGAATTGTTAAGCGCTTATATGGATGGCGAAGTCACCGCCGACGAACGCCGTCAAGTTGAAGACTGGCTGAGTAATGACCCCACTGTGCAGCGACTATACGAACGGTTGCTTAAACTTAGGCAGTCCTTTCAAGCCATGCCTGTCCCAATCTCTGATGAGTGTTCTGTTGAGAGAACCGTAGATTCTGTGCTGGCTCGTGTTGATCGTCGCCCTCGCCGTGCGCTTGTCTGGGGCGGCATCGCGATCGCAGCCGTGGTGATTGGGGCAGTATCCAGTGTGTTTTTGGGAGATCGCGCTCCTGTACCGCAACTGGCTCAGACTCGTCAAGAAACTCAGCAACCAGCCAATGATTCTCCTGCAGAACCTCTGCTGGTGGCTCTAGATAAGCCTTTAATCTCTATTCCTGCATCTTCCTCATCTTCTCAATCAGGGGCTGATGAGACGTTCAATCCCTCGAATAGCACCATTCGCTAAAACGAAACGGATTCCTAATTGGCCCAATTTCGAGTCCAGTCTCCGCTGGCCACCCAACGACCTCTCAATGCAGTAATTTGTTGGGAGGTCATCACATAGCACCAGGCAAGATCCAGCGGGGAGTGGTCAAGATGGAACGTGGCAATTTGTAAACGGCGGTATTGATGAGCTTCTAGAGATAAATCTGGTGCATGCTCCTGAAAATATTCAGGGGCATGCTGCTCATACTCATCCAGCGTCTGGAGGATGGCGGAATCAGAAAATGACAACACGAATCCATGCACAATCCCAGCTTTATCCAGAGTCATAGCTGGATAGCCAAGGGGTAGATGGTAAAGTTGCCCCTGGACGATCGCAGGGTATGGCGCTGCAGCCTGGTTTACACAAAGGGAATGCTTCACTTCTCCGGGTTTGAGCGTGCCGTAGACAAAGACTTTGATCAGGTCTGACATAAAGATCCAATAGAAGTACTGACAGCAGGACGCTGGCCTTTCGACATCAGTTTTACACCACCTTTGGGAGCTGTGGTTACGCCTCGGCGAATGGGAACGATAGGTTTGGCTTCTGCCAGGGTTAATTCATAGCGAGTTAGCAGCGTGGCCAGCACCAACTTCATTTCATATAAGGCAAATGCAGCCCCAATACAGCGACGATTGCTACCACCGAAGGGAAAGTACTCGTAAGGCGAGAATTGACGTTCCAAGAAGCGTTCGGGCCTAAAGGTTGTGGGTTCCGGGTACAGATCTGGACGCTGATGTACCAGATAAATACAGGGAACCAGCAGTGACTCTGGCTCAAACTGATATCCACCAATCTCCATTGGCGCCTTGAGAATACGAGGCAGGGTAATCAGGGCGATTGGGTAAATTCGCAGGGTTTCATAACAGATGGCACTAAGATAGGGCAGGTGTACAATCGCCCCTAAATCCAGATTCTTTCCCAGTGATGCTAATTCCGCTAGCAGTTTCGCTTTTACGGCAGGTAAGAAATGAATCCAGTAGATGGCCCAGGTAATAGCCGTAGCTGTTGTTTCATGGCCAGCTAACAGCAGCGTCATAAGTTCATCCCGCAATTCTACATCGGTCATTGGTTGTCCGGTTTCATCCCGTGCCGCCAGTAGCAGGGTCAGAATATCACTACGAGAGGGATCAAATGCTTGCCGCCGTTCTCGAATTTCAGCATAAAGTTCCTCATCAATTTGCTGCATCACTTGAGTGACATCCTCCCGACACCAATGCTACGCATACGGTGCGGGCTTCCCAAGA
>NZ_JBRAGO010000086.1:17935-19079 GCF_052746595.1 Leptodesmis sp. | reverse complement strand
GGTCGTTCAGGTTATCCATCATGAGACTCAAAAAAGTTTTCTGCACCACTCAGAAAGTGCCCCAACCTCCGATTTGTCAGGTAACCATTGTCCCAGTGAAATCCCAGATAAACGACTGCTCTCATGTGCACTAAATCACCTTAGGCTTGAGATCCTGGTCACTGCCAAGTCAAAAAATTTCTTTATGCTCCATAAGGGGTGGTATAGAGTTTGCTCCCTGAGCATCAACACACTCAAGATAAACCTTGTCTACGTCCAGAAGCGAGTTGCTTCTCACAGGAAACATCAGATTTCTGGTTAGCCCTGGTTTACCTCTCCACCTCAGAAGGGTGAGCTTGGAAATTGGGTTACAGTCTGCGAGAGATCTCCATGTCGGGTTTATTAGAACACTTTGTTATCAATTTCTGGGGGGTTCGAGGAAGTATTGCCAGTCCTGGAACAGGAACTGTTCGCTATGGCGGTAATACACCCTGTGTGGAAATGCTAGTTGGAGGAAAACGATTGATCTTTGATGGGGGCACGGGAATTCGCGTGCTGGGCCAGTCGTTGCTCTCCCAAATGCCTGTAGAAGGGCACCTGTTTTTTACCCACTCCCATTGGGATCATATTCAGGGCTTTCCGTTTTTTGCGCCTGCTTTCATTAAAGGTAATCGTTTTTCCATTTACGGCGCGATCGCCCCTGATGGTTCCACCATTGAACAGCGGCTCACGGATCAAATGAATCATCCCAACTTTCCAGTTCCGTTACAGGTAATGGGAGCGGATCTGAGGTTTATTGATGTACAAATCGGAGTGCCAGTTCAAATTGGGGATATTCGCGTGGAAAATGCTCCCCTCAATCACCTTGGTCAGGCGATCGGCTATCGAGTGGAATGGCAGGGCTACTCCGCTGCTTATGTCACTGATACCGAGCATTTTCCCGATCGCCTGGATGAGCATGTCTTGAAACTGGCAGACCAGGCCGATGTGCTGATTTATGACGCAACCTATTCTGATGAGGAGTACTACTCAGAAACAGCCAGCAAAATCGGATGGGGCCATTCTACCTGGCAAGAAGCCGTCAAAATTGCTAGAGCTGCAGGCGTAAAAACCCTGGTCATTTTCCATCACGATCCGCTCCATGATGATGCGTATCTGGATGAAA
>NZ_JBRAGO010000086.1:9735-17835 GCF_052746595.1 Leptodesmis sp. | reverse complement strand
ACCCTGGTCATTTTCCATCACGATCCGCTCCATGATGATGCGTATCTGGATGAAATTGGTACTCAGGTGAAGCGAGCTTTTCCCGGTGGACTGATGGCCAGAGAAGGACTGTCAATTCCGCTATATAGTCCTCCTTTGACCTCTAGGTTTATGCAGAAAGCAAAGGTTTCGGTTCAGCCCACTGCATGGGAAACAAGTATGTCAAAATGTAAAGCGTGCGAGTAACTTCTACGCTAACCAACAGTCTGACCCCCACTGCCGTTGCTCTGGGAAATTTTGATGGGATTCATCAAGGGCATCGGCAAGTCATTCAGCCTATCCTGAAATCGCTCGATCGCCCCAATCCGCCTCCTTACACCACAGTCGTTACGTTCCATCCCCATCCTCAAGAGTTTTTTACAGGCCAGCCTCGCAGTCTGCTCACCCCTTTGGAAGAAAAAGTAGCTCAGTTGCAAATTCTGGGCGTGGATCAGTTGGTTATGCTTCCCTTCGATCGGGAATTAGCCAGCCTAACGCCAGAGCATTTTGTGGCAGAGATTTTAGTCAAAGGCTTACAGGCTAAACAAATCAGCGTGGGGCAGGACTTTTGCTTTGGCCGACACCGCACGGGGACGGCTCAGGATTTGTGCATGATCGCGGCAGAATATGGCATCGACGTGACGATCGCTCCCCTGAAATTGCTGGATGGTCATCGGATCAGTAGCTCAGCGATTCGGGCCGCCCTGCAGCAGGGGGATATTCAACAGGCGAATTATTTACTAGGACGGCCCTATAGCCTGATCGGAGAAGTGGTTCAGGGACAGCAGGTAGGCCGCAAGCTGGGGTTTCCCACTGCCAATCTGAAGTTTCCCCCAGAAAAGTTTTTGCCTCGCTTGGGCGTGTATGCGGTTTGGGCAAATTTGTGCGATCGCATCAATGGTGTACTCACTGAATCCAATGCAGGCATTCCCGGTGTGATGAATTTGGGCTATCGTCCCACCGTTGATGGCAACTGCTTAGTAGCAGAAGTGCATCTGTTCGACTGGTCAGCCGACTTGTATGGCAAGACGCTATCCGTCCACTTTAGTCAATTTATTCGACCAGAGCAAAAATTCACCGCCTTAGATGAATTGAAAGTTCAGATTCAATCCGACTGTTTAGCCGCTAAGGCTGTTCTGTCAAATTTCAACCATCCTTGAGCTACTCCCACTGGCTTTAGCTTTCGAGTGCCAATGGTCATGGATTGTTCCCCTACTCCCTACTCCCTCGGCCAGCGCTTTCGGGGGCTAATGGACACGACAGTTGCTCTCTTAATCCTGAAACACCTGGATGCTGCCGGAATAGCAAGCCACCCAAACTTGATTGGTGTCTCCATCATAGGTGATGCCGATCGGAGCCGAATTCACCGCTACACTTTGCACCACCTGCATATCCGACGTGCGAATTTTGCTCACCGTGTCTGAGTCATAATTCACGACATAGAGAAATTGTCCATCACTGGAGATCGCCATGCTGCGGGGAGATGTACCGGTAGCCACCTTTGCCATCACGGCTCTACTCGCCAGATCAATTTTGGCCACCTGGCCTTCCCCATTTAAAGTGGCATAGAGATATTGACCACTGGGATCCAAATTCAGGTGTCGGGGAGAATGGCCAACGCCGCGCAGCCAATCCACCGAAAAATCCTTCAAGTTAATCGCAGCAATATCGTAGGATCCCATCACCGCAACATAGGCAATCTGCGAAGCATTATCTACAGCAATTCCACGCGGGTAAGGGCCAAGCTGGATGCGGTGGACTTCCTTATTTTGCTGGGAATCAATCACGCTGACATCCCAGCTACACCAGTTACTGGCCAGCACATAGCGATTGTCTGGCGTAGTGGCGACATACTTGGGAACGGCTCCTACCTGCACCACGTTGTCGATCGCCAACTTTTCAGTGCCAATCCGGTACAGAAAACTTGGCTCATGGTTTTGATCGGGGCTGCAATCGTCATCAGCGGAACTGGTAAAGCCTGCCCCGTACATCTGATAGTTGGATACCCACGCGGTACCGCCGTCTCTGGTAAAAGCCGCCTCTACGGGAGCACCATTCTGAACGCCAGGAAATTGGGGGTAGCCGTAATCAGCCAGACTAATTTGATCGGAAATAGTTTTGACCAGATCATACTGGCGGTTATAGACGGTGATGCTGTGGTTATACATCATGTTTTGGGCAAAGAACAGCCCCTTATCCGAGGAAACGACGGACTTTGGGGAGAGGGCACCCGTAATCGTTTTCACCAGTTCCATGCTGGGATTGCCCAGTTTTTCCCGCATCACAAAGTCCAGATGGCCCTGGTACTCCGCCAGTTTCTGCTGCGCGATCGCCTTTTGCGGATCGCTATCGGGAACCGCCTTCAGGTGGGCGATCGCCCGTCGCCAATGACTGGCTGCTTTCTGCCAATCTCCTTTAGACTGGGCCTTCAACCCGATCAGATAGGCTTGATAGCCTTCATCCTTAGCAAGACTAATGAAATCGTTTTTGTCCGTTGGGGGTGAAGTGTTTTCCTTTGGAGATGTCGCAGTTTTTTTTGCTGCAGGTGGAGCGGCATCCTTAGGGAATGGTACGGTTTTGTCAGCGTTGACAGTTACTTGTGGTGCCTCTCCCCACAGGTAGCGAAACCAGATGATCGTACTGCTCATGACAAATATCAGGGGCAGACTCAACCACAGCGCCAGCGTCAGGGGAGTGGCCTGATTCCAGCAGAGCAGGGGAGAAAACAGAGGCGGCTTGTCGGTGGTGGTTTCCAGGCCAGGAATTTCCAGAGTTTCTGCAGCAGGTTCCAGCGGGGCTGCCGAGTTAATTACTGTGGTTGAATCCAGCACAAAGGGATTTGTCTCCAACTCCGGCGGCTTCAGGGAGAATTGCTGGATCCAGTTGGGCGTGCTTTGTCCCAGGATACGGCTGTACACGATTGTGGAAGACACCCACCCCAACCCTAGCCGCATCAGCCCCCGTCGAATAAACTCGATCGCCGGAGAGGGAGCCAATGCTCGTTCAGATTCCAACAAGATGTGCAGATCCCCATCCCGCAACACGGCTCTGGCAGACACACCAATGACCTGCAAACTGACATTCATAAGGGTTGCGATCGCATTTGCATCGCCCTCTTGCGCTAGCTGTAAGAGATTTGACTGTGCCATCCTGGGAACTCACCGACACACTGAGTCACGATAGCCGATGAGCATCATTTTGCAACAAAAATTTTGCTTCCGCCTCTGGGGGGCGGGATTGGAAATTGGGGATTGGGGTTTTTGGCTCTGAGAAACTGTAACAGAACCCTTAAGACTGATTGATGGTTGGCATAGATTGACTAGAATTGAGTCGTAATCCCCGGTAATTAGGAAGGCTAAGTTATGTCCGATCTCGATCGTGGCATCATGAAGTTCAGAGGAGCCGATAGCCCGATTGCCATCACCCTCTCGTCGGTGTTAATCCTGGGCAGTATCGCCATCTTGATCTTATGGGCACTTCAATCCGCTTACACGTTGGGATAGGTCGAGAGTTCTCGACTTATCTAGCGGTCAAATTTAGATGAGATATTGTCATGGACATGGAGTTCCATGTCCATGTTGCTTTAGTACCGATATGGCTAGTAACCTTAATTCGTTCTAACTGGGGCGCTAGGATTCGAACCTAGGAATGGCGGGACCAAAACCCGCTGCCTTACCGCTTGGCGACGCCCCATTGCGTCTTTGCCTTCCCTATAATAACAGTTAAACAGGGCAAGCTGTCAATCAGTTTAGAGAAATTTGTTCTTGGCCCAGCGTGCAGGAATGAAGACTCTACAGTAGAATGGGAGGCTGTAGATTACTGAAAGTTTGGGATTGCGCGGAGGTTGGGTTGCCAAAATTTATTCTCAAAGTGCTTTGGTTAGACAAAGATGTAGCCCTGGCTGTTGACCAGGTTGTGGGTAAGGGTTCCAGTCCTCTGACTTCTTATTTTTTCTGGCCTCGTAATGATGCCTGGGAACAGCTTAAGAATGAGCTGGAAGCCAAACATTGGATTTCGGAGGTCGATCGCATTGAGTTGCTTAATAAAGCCACCGAAGTGATTAACTACTGGCAAGAGGAAGGTAAAAACCGTCCGATTACGGAAGCTCAAGCTAAGTTTCCAGAGGTTGTGTTTACGGGTAGTGCTTGAATTCAGACTGTTTTGATCAGAGTGCTCTCCTGCACTATCCCACTCAACACCAGTACTGTTCTTCTGCGCGAGTTTTTGATATCTTTGACTCAAAATAGCCGCTCTGCTACCGAAATGGTAGCGTTAGGGCGGTTTTTTCCATAGAGTAGGGATTTAAGGCTGGCAAGAGTTCGCAAATAATATTTGAGACTTTGACCATGTTTTGATACGGTTTATTACAGTTATTTGAAATTAGTTTACAATCTCGCGGACTGCGATTGCCGCATTACAGACGTTCAGTAGGTAGCTCCATGTCAACAAGCATTAGCCCAGATCAGGTAGACCGGATTGTCTGGAACCAGCACCATAACCCATTTGAGGTGCTAGGTCCCCATCAGGTCGAACAGGATGGAAAATTGGTCTGGGTAGTACGAGCTTACCAACCAACGGCTGATGCAGTTTGGGTGCTGCTGCCGGAGCAGCGACAAGAGTACCCTATGCAGTCTACTCACCACCCTCACTTCTTTGAATGCACGATCGACATCCCCGAACTGGCCAACTATCAGTTACGGATTAAGGAAGGGGAGCACGATCGCGTCATCTATGATCCTTATGCCTTCCGTTCTCCCTGGTTAACCGACTTCGACATTCACCTGTTTGCTGAAGGGAACCACCATCGAATTTACGAAAAACTGGGGGCACATCCTACCGAACTGAATGGCGTTAAAGGGGTTTACTTTGCAGTGTGGGCACCCAATGCCCGTAACGTCTCCGTTTTGGGTGACTTCAACCATTGGGATGGCCGCAAACACCAGATGAGCAAACGCGGCAACGGGGTTTGGGAACTCTTCATTCCCGATATTGGCGTGGGTGAACACTACAAATACGAAATTAAGAATTGGGAAGGTCATATTTATGAGAAGTCAGATCCTTACGGCTTCCAGCAAGAACCTCGGCCCAAGACGGCTTCAATCGTGACCGATCTAGATTCCTACACCTGGAATGACCAGGACTGGATGGAAGAGCGTCGCCACTCCGATCCACTGACCAAGCCCATCTCTGTCTATGAAGTCCACCTGGGTTCCTGGTTACACGCCTCTTCCTCAGAACCTGCCAAACGACCCGATGGCACGGAAGAACCTGTCGTCATCGTCTCCGAACTGAAGCCCGGTGCTCGTTTTCTCACGTACCGGGAGCTGGCCGCCAAATTGATTCCCTATGTCAAAGAGTTGGGATTCACCCATATTGAACTGCTGCCTATCGCCGAGCACCCGTTTGATGGTTCCTGGGGCTATCAGGTCACGGGCTACTACGCTGCCACCTCTCGCTTTGGTAGGCCGGAAGACTTTATGTACTTCGTGGATCAGTGTCACCAAAATGGTATTGGCGTAATTGTGGACTGGGTTCCTGGCCACTTCCCCAAAGACGGGCACGGACTGGCCTTCTTTGATGGCACTCACTTATACGAACACGCCGACCCCCGCAAAGGTGAACACAAAGAATGGGGCACCTTAGTCTTTAACTACGGACGCAATGAAGTCCGCAACTTCCTGGTGGCCAACGCCCTCTTCTGGTTTGATAAGTTCCACATTGATGGGGTGCGGGTGGATGCCGTAGCTTCTATGATCTACCTGGATTACCAGCGCAAACCGGGCGAGTGGGTCGCTAATCAGTACGGGGGGCGGGAAAACATCGAAGCCGCCGATTTCCTGCGGCAAACCAATCACGTTATTTTCAGCTATTTCCCTGGGGTACTGTCGATCGCAGAAGAATCCACCGATTGGCCGATGGTGTCCTGGCCTACGTACGTTGGGGGGCTGGGCTTCAACCTCAAGTGGAATATGGGCTGGATGCATGACATGCTGGACTACTTCCACATGGATCCCTGGTTCCGCCAGTTCCACCAGAACAATGTCACCTTCAGCATGATGTATCACCATAGTGAGAATTTCATGCTGGCCCTGTCCCATGATGAAGTGGTGCATGGTAAGAGTGCCATGATTGGCAAGATGCCCGGAGATGAGTGGCAGAAGTATGCCAATATGCGGGCCTTATTCACCTACATGTTCTGTCATCCTGGCAAGAAAACTATCTTCATGAGCATGGAGCTGGGGCAATGGAACGAGTGGAATGTCTGGGGCGACCTGGAATGGCATCTGCTGCAGTACGAGCCACATCAGAAGTTCAAATATTTCTTCAGCCAACTCAACCGCCTGTATCGGAGCGAACCTGCCCTGTACACCTGGGACTTTGGCGGCGGTCAGGGTGGCTTTGAGTGGATTGATTGCAGCGATAACCGTCATAGCGTGGTGTCGTTTATCCGCTGGGCAAAAGAGTACGAAGATTTTGTCATTGTCGTCTGCAATTTCACGCCCCAACCCCATTCCCATTACCGGGTTGGTGTGCCGTTCAAAGGGTTTTACAAAGAAATCTTTAACAGCGATGCCCGTGAGTTTAACGGCAGCAACATGGGAAATCTGGGCGGGAAGTGGACAGACGACTGGGCCTGCCAAAACCGTCCCTATTCCGTTGATCTCTGCCTGCCTCCGTTAGGGGTGCTGGTCTTGAAGCTTGATAAGGTGAAAACGGAGGAAGCACTGGAGAAAGCCAGCGATCGTCCTACCGAACTTCCCGAGGCTGAGGGTTAAAGCGAATGGGACAGTACGAGCGGTTGGTAATGATGGCAGAGGATGAACTGACCCAGTACAGTACCGAGGCCCGCAAAATCGAAAAGTTACGGCAGAAAATTGGCCTGTCTGTGACGGCGGCTGAACAGAAAACCGTGAAAGAAGCCTTGTTGGCCGAGTTGCCAACTGGGGGACTGGGCAAACTGGTAGAAGAACAACGGCAGGTGATCGCACTGCCGTTATGGGGTATCGCTGGTTTAGGGTTACTGTTTGGAATTTCGATGACTCAGCCACTCGATCTGTTGATTGCAGTCCCAGCTACCATCCTGGCCTTTCGGGTACAAAAATGGGGATGGAAACTGGAGGCCAAACGGTTGTTGTTGAGAACATTAGAAGACATCGAAGAGCGGTTGCGCAATCCAGAGGCGTAAACAGAAAACACAGCAATTCGGTAAGTGGTATATGGCATCGCACTCGTGTCTTATGCCCATATCTTGTGCCATTTCAACGCGGTTGAACAAATAGATAAACATCATCCCGCTGGTACTGTTGCTTGAATCGGGGGTCTTTCTGCAACCGCTCTACAAAGCGTTTCTGAATGTCTGGACTGCTGCGCCAACCGGGGTGACGCACATTCAACAAGACATAGTTGAAATGGCTGATGTCACTATTCTCCGTGCCCTCGATCGCCAGATTAATTGTTGGGCGATGGGTCAGGTGGGGGGCAATCCAGGCGGTGGTTAGCACATTCCCTGTTGCAGGCACTTGAGCGATCGCTTCACGGGTCGCCTGCCAGGTATCCAGCACCTGCACATAACGCACCGCAAAGTAACCAAATTTGGACAGCAGCAGAAACCCAATCAGCGACCAGATCACAATACCGCGCTGATTTTGAATCCAGCCTTTGCCTTGCGCCAGGGTGAGAATTACCGCCAGGAATAAAAAGGGCAGAATCGGTAGCGAGTACTGATGGATCAGATCCTTTTGTAGTTGCACCGTGCTGAGCAGGTTCATCGTCAGGGGAGGAATGGCTCCGACCAATGGAGTGAGGGTGAACCAGGACAATCCCCAGAGTACAGGCAGAAATAACAGCACTAGATATTCCAGGTTATCGAAAGTAAATAGTCTGCCCAGTAATAGCCACGGCTTCAACAGAAGATTCACGACAACATCGGAGAAGGAGGTGCCCAGGTAACTGTAACGCCCTAGATGGCGAGTTAAGGGGGCGGCTTCTGCTCCAAAGTGCGGGATGATGAATTGGGTAGCAGTCAGGAACCAGGCCAATCCCAGAATGACTGCGATCGCCCCATGCCAGCGTCGCTTTTCA
>NZ_JBRAGO010000086.1:0-9635 GCF_052746595.1 Leptodesmis sp. | reverse complement strand
GAACCAGGCCAATCCCAGAATGACTGCGATCGCCCCATGCCAGCGTCGCTTTTCAAACAGCAGCAGCCACAAACCCATTGCCATCACCGTCAGTCCCAGGGGTGCCTTACAGCTTAAGACCAGCACCACGGCCAGACAGAATCCCAGCCAACGGTGCAATCGAGCAGATAGGACAGCCCATAGCAAGGCCGGTACAGCAATCACATCCGGATGAAAGTCAAACAGGTTGACATTGAAGATTAACGGGTAGAGCAAATACGCAGCGGCAATGGCGATCGCTTGCCTTTCTGATAATTTGGCCAGACGAGCCAGGTAGACCAGGGGCAAGGCTCCCAGGGAAAGTGCGATCGCCTGCACCAGCAATAACCAGTGCACATCAGGATAAAGCTTATACAGCAGCGCCAGGGGATAGAAGATCACGGCAGCATGATCACCCAGGATGTGGAATCCTATCAGCGATGAAATGGGAGGCCATCCCTGGCTAATCAGATATACAACCTGATCAAAAATTCCCAGATCTCAGGCGGTGGATTGATACAGAGCATGTCTTAAACTGCTGCAAAACAACAGCAGCGTAACAGCGCCTCCGATCATCCAGATCAATACTTTCCATTGCACAGGTTTGAGAAGGGGATCCGGCAGTACCTTTCCTGCTCCATCCGTGAACTTGATCATGCAGCGGGTTCCGAAACCTGGATTGTGGCAATCAGGGCGAGATCAATTTGTTCTGGCTCTGGTTGACTGAGTGCAACGCGAATGCCGGGGCCAAAGAAATTGGTGAGTTTGTCCTGTTTCTGTTGCCAGGCTTCTAGCGGCATCAGCGGTGAGTCAAACCGGAGTACCAGCGTATAGGCTCCTGCGGTTTCAGTTTCTTGCAGGCCGATTAAGACTGGGCGTTCTTCATCGGTGGGACTTAATCCCAAAGCTTGCAGGGAGCTATCCAGATGAGCGCGTTGGCCGTACCGATACCGGGTCACATCCTTGCGAATCTGATTCTGGGTAGCGGTGGCTTGCTGTTCCCGCAGAGTCAGAATGGAACTGGACACAGGCTGCATGTAGGGGACAGGTTCCAGTTCTGCTGCTTTTAACGCCAATCCCCCCAGCAGGAGTGGAATTCCGTAAAAAAAGCCGACCAAATTGAGGGTGGCATTGTCGAGGAAGTAAGCCACAAATCCAACCACTGTTAAAATGCCACCAATGGTCAGACCCAGCATTCCGAGAGGAGTTTGACGTAACATAAAGAAAAATCGGGTACGTTATGGATAGCAGGTCAGCTTTTATTATCCATGACACCTGGCCTGGAATTGGCGATCGACCCTCACCATCTTTCTATTCACCTCGTGTGCACCGCTTCTCATGACTCCAGATGCTCACAATTCAGATGATTCAGACGATCAGCGGCGACGGTTGGAGCGGGAAAAGTCTTTAGAGGAGCAGATCAATTCCCTCAAGCGGGAAGACGAGGTGCTGTATAACATTCTGGCGCTGGATGTGTGGGCACTGGCGAAAACCATGGATGATTTCCATCCCAGATTTGGGCTGCTTTCATGAAAAATCGGGAGAAGGCTCTGAAACGCTTTATGGAAGAGATGATTAGAAGTAAACCGACGGATCCGAAGCGACCTCCGTTTTTGAAGTAGGGGGTTGGAGATTAGGAATTAGGAATTGGGGAGCAGGGGCACTATTCCCTATCTACTTTTAGCCTGACCCAAAATCCAAAATCGCAAATCCAAAATCCCCACGATCCACGGGCCACACGCCAGCTAATCGTTCAGTGACTATACTGGGAAAAGTTCTTTAGGGACGTGATGAAGGAGTATTTATGCTGGATCCGCAAACGATACGAGAAAAGGTGGCCTTGATTGAAAGTAAGCGGGAATTTTTGGTGCGCCTGCTGGAACAACCCAATTTGGGGACGTTAAGGATTGATGTGAATCAAGCGATCGAGGAAATGGATGATTTGTTGGACGAGTTCGATCGCACGTTCCCAAAATCATCCAATGAGAATTAGATTTGGCAGACAGAAGCGCAACGGTCGTCTGTAAAACTGCAAAAAGTAGCGATCGCCCGTTATCTGGTTGGGTGATGGGCGATCGTATTGTGTAACAGCAGTTTTGCTATCCGGGGTTGACTATACCGCCTGGCCGATAAAGGCGAGCGCAAGCCCTGAAATGATAATGGACAAGCGCTCCAAGATTGGTTAAACCAATAAAGGGTTTGGGGCACGCCTCAAGACGGCCATATCTTCCTCATCCAACTCCACTGGTGTACCACTGCGAATCAGTTCCGCAAAATCTTCATTCGGCACCATAATACATAGGGCATAAAGTCGTTCCGCTCCGGTGTTGCAAATTTCATGAATTCCTGTTGGTGGCACCAGAATACTATCACCTGCCTGAATTCGCACCATCTTACCATCGCAAGATGCAGTTCCTTCACCTTTGAGTATAAAAAACATTTCAACTGTAAGCTGATGTCGATTGGGAGGCGTTTTGCCACCCACATCAAAAATCTCAACGCAAACGGTTAAAGATACATTCACCGTCTGTGAATCAAACACAATTGCCAATCGATTTGTATCCTGTGGACTAATTCGAAACGCCTGATAGTCTGTCGGCGATTTAACAACCGGAATCACGCAACTGACGGAACCCATAGAAAACCTCTGGAAGTTAAAAGTCAAGAGTCAAGAGTCAAGGGTTGAGGGTGAAGAGTGGAGAATAGAGAGTCGAAAACGGTGGCCGAATGCCACACTCCTATGCAGAGTGATCGCGGCTTCTCAAACATCCTCTAACGTAGAATTCTTAACTTTCAGTTCTTAATTCTCACTTAATGGCCTTTGCGATCGTCGTGGAATCAGTCACAAAACCGAAACATTGTTTCACGTTGTAAAGGGTAGCCAGCCAGCAGTAGTCGGGGGACGTGGTAGCAGTGCAGTCTTTTACCAGGATGCAGTCATATCCTAAAAAGCTGGCATCTTGCAGCGTAGTCATCACGCATTGATCGGCATTCACTCCCGCAAAAAAGAGAGTGGTGCGACCTAAGTTCTTCAAGATGCTATCCAGAGGTGTATCCCAGAAACCGCTCATGCGATATTTATCGATTTTGATATCTGTGGGATCTGGCACCAGTTCATCCACCACAGCCGCTGCCCAACTGTCCTTCTCCAACACAGGGGCACCATTGACTGGCAGTGGATCGCCCAGACCGACTCCGCCGCCTGTCGGATTGTAGACATGATGTACATTGGCGCTGATATTCAGCAGGTCAGGCCGATTACCCCAATTAATCCACAACACAGGTACCTGGGCAGTTCGCAGCACAGGCAATAAGGCTTGCAGCGGCTGAATGGGAGTCCGGGTGGGCGAAACATCGACTCCAATATGCGCCAGCCAGCCATCGGGATGACAGAAATCATTCTGCATATCAATCACCAGCATGGCCGCCTTCGCCAGATCCAGCCGCAAAGTTTTCGTTTCAGTGGGAATCGTAATTGGGCGCGGTTGCAGCGGTGGACGGGTGATGTCTGCGATCGCCGCATCCACCCTCCAGGCATTGAGTAATGTTCCTAAAATCCGTAGAGAGGAGGTCATGGCTTATTTATTGACAAAATGTTTATTGACAAAATTTTGTTGCATCAGTGCCGTTTGCCCCATTAATGCACGCTACTCTCCAACACCGAGTCACTCAACCGGATGAATTCATCTTTAATGAATTCATCCTTATTACTACAGTTGGACAGCCAGAACTGCTTACCCATAACCAAGATTTTGGATTTGCGATTTTGGATTGTGGATTCAGTAAACATGGAGCATCCCCTCTACTCCCCCCACCCATCTCCTTTCCCTCTATCTCCTGTACACTGATTGAGGATTTATGGGAGCAACAAACATGGCACGGTTGGCGCTATTGAGTGTTTCAGACAAAACAGGGTTGGTGGAATTCGCCCGTCAACTGGTGGAAGAGTTTGGCTTTGATGTAATTAGCAGTGGCGGGACAGCGACGGCTCTTAAAAATGCCGGACTACCCGTGACCAAGGTGTCTGATTACACAGGGTCGCCAGAGATTTTGGGAGGTCGGGTAAAAACGTTGCATCCCCGGATTCATGGGGGCATTCTGGCGCGGCGGGATGTCACCCAGGATGTGGCGGATCTGGAAACGCAGCAGATTCGTCCGATCGATCTGGTAGTCGTGAATCTCTATCCCTTTGAGCAAACGATCGCCAGACCCGGAGTCACCTTAGCGGAGGCGATCGAGCAGATTGATATTGGTGGTCCAGCCATGCTACGAGCCTCAGCGAAAAATTTTGCCCATCTCACCGTGTTGTGCAATCCCAATCAGTACGAGGGCTACCTGCAAGAATTACGGGAGCATCAGGGTGAGGTGTCTCTAGCATTCCGGCAGCAATGTGCTTTGAGAGCGTTTCAACATACGGGAGCGTATGACCGGGCGATCGCAACTTATCTAGAACAACAGGCCACCCAAGCCACCAATCCTGAAATAGCCAGTCTCCCACAAACCTTTACCCTCAGTGGACAACAACTGCAGGCATTGCGCTATGGAGAGAACCCCCATCAACCTGCTGCCTGGTATCAAACAGGTGCAACGGCTTCAGGATGGGCAGCAGCGACCAAGTTGCAAGGCAAGGAATTGAGCTACAACAACCTGGTAGATCTAGAAGCTGCCCGCCGCATAATTGCCGAATTTACGGATGCTGAAAGTGCTCCTGCTGCCGCTATCTTGAAACATACCAATCCCTGTGGAGCCGCATTGGGGAATACCCTGGTGGAAGCCTATGAAAAAGCCTTTAATGCAGATCCCGTGTCAGCCTTTGGGGGCATCGTAGCGTTGAATCGTCCCATTGATGCAGCCACAGCCACTGAACTGACAAAAACTTTTTTGGAATGTGTTGTGGCTCCCGGCTGTGAGACCGAAGCTCAGGAGATCCTGGCCGCGAAGTCCAAAGTGCGAGTATTGCTGTTGCCCGAGTTGCAACATGGTCCTACCTATACCGTAAAAGCGATCGCAGGTGGCTTCCTGGCCCAGACCTCGGATGATATTCCTGCCGATCCATCTCAATGGAAAATCGTGACGGAAAAACAGCCCACTGCTGCTCAACTAGAAGAGCTGCTGTTTGCCTGGAAGATTTGCAAGCATGTGAAGTCGAACGCGATCGTAGTCACCCGCGATCGCACCACCTTGGGAGTCGGAGCTGGACAGATGAACCGGGTCGGATCTGTGAAAATTGCCCTGGAACAGGCTGGGGATAAAGCTCAGGGTGCTGTCCTTGCCAGTGATGGCTTCTTCCCGTTTGATGATTCTGTTCGGACTGCTGCTGCTGCTGGCATTGCGGCGATCGTCCAGCCTGGGGGTAGCCTCCGCGATCACGATTCCATCAATGCCGCCAACGAACTCAGACTGGTCATGGTTCTCACAGGTATCCGCCATTTCTTACATTGATTGTTGTAGAGATGTTCCAGAGGAACGTCTCTACTCCCCGATCTCCAGGCTCCTCTATACTATGTTTTATGAAGATCCTTATCCCCGTTATGCTGTCCTATGAATATTGCAATTCCCGAATCCGTTAAGGTTTGGAGCCAGTTCGTGCATCCCCTAATCATGTGGGTACTCCTGGTGCTTGCTGGTTATGCCTTTTATTTAGGAATGAAAGTTCGCAAAACCCGCTTTGCCGAGGGAGATGAGAAAAAAGAATTAATTAAAGGCAAATTTAACGTCAAACACTATCAGGTTGGCTCCCTGCTGCTGGCGCTGATGGTGGTTGGCTCGATCGCAGGCATGGCCGTCACTTACATCAACAATGGCAAGCTGTTTGTTGGCCCTCACCTGCTGGCAGGTTTGGGAATGACCGGATTAATTGCCGTATCTGCTGCCCTGTCCCCATCTATGCAGAAAGGTCAGGATTGGGCCCGTTACACCCACATTGTTCTGAATGTTGCCATTTTGGGATTATTTGGCTGGCAGGCCGTTACCGGTATGGATATTGTGCAGCGCATTATCAGCAAAATGTAAACCTCATAATTTTGGATTTGCGATGCTGGATGTTGGATTGTTGAGAGGGGCACTCAACAAATCCTTTTCCCGAAAACCATTCGAGGTCAGGCTGAGGCGATAGAATCGATAAGTTATTACAGATTGTTTCTGTCTGCTTCTATGGCTAAACGCGGCAATGATGCGAATCGATCGGAGTCTGACTCTTCCAATGGGCATTCCCCTCAGCGCTCGATCTCCTCAAATACGATTCGGATTCGGGGAGCACGACAGCATAATTTGAAAAATATTGACCTAGAACTGCCCCGCGATCGCCTAATTGTATTCACGGGAGTTTCCGGTTCTGGCAAATCCTCTCTCGCCTTTGACACCATCTTTGCCGAAGGGCAGCGCCGCTATGTGGAATCTCTGAGTGCCTATGCACGGCAGTTTTTAGGCCAAGTGGATAAGCCCGATGTGGATGCGATCGAAGGCTTAAGCCCAGCAATTTCCATCGACCAGAAATCCACTTCCCATAACCCCCGCTCAACCGTTGGCACCGTCACCGAAATTTACGATTATCTGCGGTTACTGTTTGGTCGTGCCGGAGAACCCCACTGTCCCCACTGTGATCGCTCCATCGCTCCCCAAACCATTGACCAGATGTGCGATCGGATTATGGAACTGCCCGATCGGACTCGCTTCCAGATTCTGGCTCCCGTGGTGCGGGGGAAAAAAGGTACCCATAAAAAACTGCTCTCCAGTCTCAGTGCCGAAGGATTCGTGCGAGTACGAATCGACGGCGAAGTACGGGAACTCAGCGATTCCATCGAACTGGACAAGAACCAGACCCATACGATCGAAATCGTGGTTGATCGGCTGATCAAAAAACCGGGCATTGAAGAACGCTTAGTGGATTCCCTAACCACTTGCCTGAAGCACTCAGAGGGGATTGCCGTGATTGATTTAGTGCAGGAAGAGGGAACAGGGAGCGGGGAACAGGGAGCGGGGAAGGTGGTAGAACTTCCGGTCGGTCAATCTCTGAAAGCGGCTGAGAAAGGCAGAACTTACCCCACATCCCCAATCCCCGATCTTCAATCCCCAATTCCAAATCCCCTCGTCTTCTCCGAAAACTTCGCCTGTCCCGAACACGGTGCGGTGATGGAAGAATTGTCTCCCCGGCTGTTCTCCTTTAACTCGCCCTATGGAGCCTGTCCTGCCTGTCATGGATTGGGCAGTCATCGCAAGTTTTCGCCGGAGTTGGTGGTACCCAACCCAGAGTTGCCTGTGTATGCGGCGATCGCACCCTGGTCAGATAAAGACAACACCTACTACCTGTCCTTGCTGTGCAGCGTGGCAAATGCCTTTGACTTTGATATTCAAACGCCCTGGAAGCAACTCACCAAAATCCAGCAAAACATTATCCTGCATGGTTCCAAAGAACCAATCTGGATTGAGGTAGATTCTCGCTATCGGGAAAGTAAGGGCTATCAGCGGCGTTACGAAGGTGTTCTTCCCCTGCTGGAGCGGCAGTATCAGGAAACCAATTCCGATGTATATAAGCAAAAGTTGGAGCAGTACCTGATCGATCAACCCTGCGAGGCCTGTGAGGGCAAACGGTTGAAACCAGAAGCCTTAGCGGTGAGACTGGGGCAGTATCGACTCCACGAGTTGACCGGGATGTCGATCGGGGAGTGTCTTGAGCGGATCAATCAATTGCAACTCAGTTCCCGACAGGCGCAAATTGGCGATCTGGTGCTGCGGGAGATTAGAGCTAGATTGCAGTTTTTGCTGGACGTAGGCCTGGATTATCTGACGCTCGATCGCCCCGCCATGACCCTTTCGGGAGGAGAAGCCCAGCGAATTCGGTTAGCTACTCAGATTGGCTCGGGGCTGACCGGAGTGCTGTACGTATTGGATGAACCCAGTATTGGGCTGCATCAGCGGGATAACTCACGCCTGCTGAAAACGCTTACCCGTCTGCGCGATCTGGGCAATACCTTGATTGTGGTGGAACACGATGAGGAAACTATTCGTGCGGCTGATCATCTGGTCGATATTGGGCCAGGAGCGGGAATTCATGGCGGACGCATTGTTGCTCAGGGCAGCCTAGAGAATATCCTGAATGCGCCGGATTCTCTGACGGGGGCCTACTTATCAGAACGACGAGTGATTCAGACACCAGCAGAACGGCGACCTGGAAATGGTCGATCGCTGCGCATCCGAAACGCCCGCCGCAATAATCTGAAGAACATTACGGTTGACATTCCCCTGGGCAAACTGGTGTGCGTTACAGGAGTCTCCGGTTCTGGTAAGTCTACCTTAATTAACGAACTGCTGCATCCGGCTCTGCAACACCATTTTGGTAGCAAGATTCCATTTCCCAAAGAGATGGATGGGATTGACGGACTCAGTGCCCTGGATAAAGTGATTGTAATTGACCAATCGCCGATCGGTCGCACTCCCCGCTCTAACCCGGCCACTTACACGGGTGTATTTGATGTAATCCGGGATGTGTTTGCTGGAACTATTGAAGCGAAGGCGAGGGGCTACAAACCAGGACAGTTTTCCTTTAATGTCAAAGGCGGACGCTGTGAAGCCTGTGCCGGACAGGGCGTGAATGTGATTGAGATGAACTTCCTGCCGGATGTGTATGTGCAATGTGAGGTGTGTAAGGGAGCACGCTACAACCGGGAAACGCTGCAGGTCAAGTTTAAGGGTAAGTCGATCGCAGATGTGCTGAACATGACTGTCGATGAAGCCCTGGAGTTTTTCCAGAACATTCCCCAGGCGGCCAGTCGTTTGCAAACTCTCGTGGATGTCGGTTTGGGCTACATCCGATTGGGCCAGACCGCTCCCACCCTCTCTGGGGGAGAAGCCCAGCGGGTGAAGCTAGCCACAGAACTCTCCCGTCGTGCTACAGGTAAAACCCTTTACTTAATTGACGAACCCACAACGGGCCTCTCCTTCTATGACGTTCACAAACTGCTGGATGTGATGCAACGGTTAGTGGATAAGGGCAACTCCATTCTGGTGATCGAACACAATCTGGATGTGATTCGCTGCTCCGACTGGCTGATTGACCTGGGGCCAGAAGGGGGCGATCGGGGGGGAGAAATCATTGCTGTTGGCACTCCCGAAGAAGTCGCCGATCACCCATCTTCCTATACCGGCCAGTATCTTAAGCGCGTTCTGCAACAGTATCCGCCTGTCCCTGCAACAGCTTGAGAAAGATTGTGAATTCGTCGTCCCTGAAGGGACTGAAGCAGAGGGTATAAACTCATCTTCAGCACTGGGATGCAGGGTGGGAAGCGTTGCAATCGCTTATAGCTTGACTCTGGCAGCGCCCTTCCCTCAAAGCCTAAACACAGTTTCCTCAAGTTGACTGTTTTGACCTTCAGCAGTGCTGACAGGAACAAAGCCAGAAATGAAATCCTGGCTCCATGCCAATTCAATTGCGCTTGGAGGACTTGCTTTAATTCGCTATATTGGCTCATGGGGTTTTTGATAAGTGTGGTAATTCTAATAAAACGATTGGCCAACTCTTGAAAGCATCACATCTCGATTGTTTGTGATGAGTGTGGTAATGTTATATACATTGGATAGTTTACTGCACGCCAGTTTACCGCAGTTGTTCACGGCTCTGT
>NZ_JBRAGO010000085.1:0-19128 GCF_052746595.1 Leptodesmis sp. | reverse complement strand
TAAAATCAGTAACTCTCAAGTGGTCAACCAGTTAATCCAGCAAGCCAGCCGTGATGACGATAAAACAGAGCAATCGAAAATCCCAGAGGAATCCAACTCAGGGCCGCCGCAAAGCCATCGTCAATAATGTTGCTATTCCAGAAGCGCAAGGTCAGTCCTGGCATGGGAAAGTACGCCCGCCACAGGTTTGCGATCGCCGACACGACCTGATTCAGCTGCACTCCCTGACTCAGCACTGACAGAGAACCAGCCTGAGCCGGAGGCGGAATATTTTGTACCCCAGACAGTAACAGTCCCACGGCCACAATCAGCAGACTGCCAGCTATATCCCATTTACGATTGGGGGTTGGCTTCCCTGACGGGATTGCCAGAAGATATTCCAGAACCAGCATCGTAATCAGGGCGATCGCAGTCATGCGACTGTAAAAGTTGATATTCGCCAACACTGCTAACAGAATTGCCAGCGGGAGGTAACGGCGTTTGCGCGTAGGAAATAGCACGTAGCACAGAAAGATCAGCAACACACCCAAGCCATAGTTGCGGCTGATTAAAGAGTACTCAAATAGCAAAAAATACCCAAAGACCAGTAATGTTTTTTGTACACGGGTAAAGGGTGAATACTGAACCAGCAGGAACACAGCCCCGGTCGCGATCAGAATATGCAGCAGTTACATGGCCAGAGGCTCACGAGTCAGACGACTGAGGCCGAATAGCAAGATTCCTCATAACCAGGGATGCATATATTCAAATCGCAATGTCTGAATCAAATGACCCACTGTGGCATTATCGCGGGCAATCATCCAGAACATTAACTCATCGCTCCACATCTCATGGTTGAGAATACCAAGAAGACTAAGGAGGAAAAATACTGAGGTGATGAGAAGGGGGTTCCAAAACCTGACTTTGTAGAGCTTTCTGAAATCAAGCACAGTGCCCACCTTACTGGGAATTGCTGTAAAAGCGAGAATTGACAATTTCTTTGAGAACCGTTTCGGGCGATCGCGGGTGCCATCCCAATTGCTGTCTGGCTTTGGTAGCATCGACGCGGACGCAGCGATCGTACACATAATGCACTCGTTCTCGACTGAGGGGAGGTTGCCAGGAGAAAAGCCGCCCGATGGGGTCTAAGAGGTTTCCTACCAAACGAACAAGGGCTTCTGGGGCTTCTGCGGGAACTGGAATGCCTGTTTCCTGGCTGAGAATCTCGAACATTTCGCGGGTGGTTAAATCTCCGGCAGAAATGATGTAATGCTCGCCAGGTTGGGCTTTTTCTACGGCTAACAGCATGGCCAGCGCCAGGTCATCCACATGCACAATTCCGGTGACTCGCTGACCTCCGGCCCACAGTTTCAATTTGCCTTGCAGGAAAGACTTAAGGACGGGGCCAAAGTGGGGATCATCGGCTCCAAAAATCCCAGAAGGTAGTACGCTCACAGTATGAAAGCCTTCCCGTGCCGCCCGATCCACCAGTTGCTGGGCTTCATACTTGGTGCGATCGTAAGCGGAAGAAAAGCCCTGCTGTTGCCGCTGGAAGGTTTCATCAACTGCCTTCCCTGCGGTGTCACCCAAAATGCCGATCGTGCTGCAATGAACCAATTTCTTCACTCCGGAGCGTCGGGCCGTTTCCAATACGGCACGGGTTCCTGCCACATTGACCCGCTCCATTTCCGCCATATTCACAATGCCCAATTCCACATACGCTGCCGTGTGGAATACCACATCCACACCCTGCATGGCTATCTGTAGAGCATTCTGATCGGTAATATCTCCTTCCACCAGCCGCACCGGGAGTCCCGCCAGGCGAGAGCGATCGCTCGATCGCCGCACCAACCCTATCACCTCGTCCCCCCGCTGACTCAACAGCTTTACCAAGTGGGATCCGGTAAATCCATTCGCCCCTGTCACCAGAGTTTTCATCCAGATTTCCTTTCTGTTAGAACCCTTGGCATTTTAGATCGGGATCGGGAATCGGAGATCGGGGATTAGGGAGACAGGGAAGATGGAGAAGATGGGCAGGAAATTCAAAGCCAGGATTGCTGATAGAGTTGTAGTCTGCTCAGATGAAAACGGCTATAATTTTTGATCCCTAATTCGCATTTCCGCTGCCTAATTCTTGAGAGCGCCTATAGGCCGCCCGCACGGCTTCTATCAGGGCAGAACGGAGTCCAGCGTGTTCCAGATGAGCGATGCCAGCGATAGTGGTGCCGCCAGGACTGGTAACGCGATCCTTTAATTCAGCGGGATGCAGACTCGTTTCTTGTAACAGTTGGGCGGTTCCTTTCACAGTTTGCAGAGCCAGTTTCGCCGCGATCGCCCGTGGTAAGCCGGCTGCTACTCCGCCATCCGTAAGGGCTTCTACCACTAAGGCAATGTAGCCAGGGCCAGATCCGGATAACCCTGTCACTGCATCCATTGCCGATTCGGGAACTTGTACCACTTCTCCGACTGCCGCAAAAATGCGTTGCGCCTGCTCGATTTGCTCTGGTTGCACCTGTTTGCCAGGAGCGATCGCCGTCATGCCAGCACCAACAGTCGCCGGCGTGTTGGGCATCGCACGCATCACAGCCTTACCGGGAAAGGCAGCTTCCAGTTTCGCCAAAGGGGTACCCGCTAGGATGGATAAGACCAGGGACGGGGCAGGGGTCGAGGGCGCGATCGCCAGTTCCTGAGCTACAGCTTCAAACACTTGCGGTTTAATCGCCAGTAGCAATATTGGGGCCGTAGCCGCTACCGAATTGTCATCAGTCACCTGAACCCCATATTGGTTCATTAAAAAGCTACGACGTTCTGGCAACGGCTCACTCACCATCACATGCTGAGCTTGATAAAACCCCTGAGCAATCAGGCGGGAGATGAGCGCTTCCCCCATCATCCCGCCACCGATTATGCCAAACTGAATCGTCAATTCAACGACTATCTCCAAAAACAGCAAAGAGTTTAAAGTTGAGAGTTAAGAGTTGAAGGGCAACGATGGTTTATCGTCTAACTCTTAGCTGTAATGATGCGAGAAACTACGCTCGCTTGAATCGGTGCATTACGCTAGCGCTAACAGCATCTTATGAGTCCTTAATTCTTAACTCTTACCTGTCCACTCTTAAATTATTGTGCCTATTGTGCCATCCGTATGGCTTCAGTTCCCCAGGCAGAGGTTTGAGTACTGGTGCGCGGAACCCGAACAGCAGGCTGAGGCATGGGAACTTCGTGAATCACATTATTTTGAGTGCTGACTTGAACACAGCTAGGAGTGAACAAGAAGATGCTTTCGCCAATCCGTTCTTGATGCCCGTCGATCGCATACGTACCGCCCGCCACAAAGTCTACAGCGCGTTGGGCCTGATCAGGATCCATGATCATCAAATTCAGCACCACAGACTTCCGTTCGCGCAGAGCCTGAATCACTTGGGGCATCTCCTCAAAAGAACGTGGTTCCATGACCACGACTTCGGAGATTCCATTCGCGGCTCCAGGCATACCAATTACATTATTTAAGCTACTTCCAGTCATTTTTGGTGCTCCCATAGGTGTTTCAGCGATAAGGGGTGAACGATCGCGCATCCGAGTACGACGACTGCGGGCATCCTCAGCAGGCATTGTTTGAGGTTGTTCTTGTTGATAGAGATTTTGATAATCGTCTCCATCCATTTCGTCGTATTCGTACTCGTAATCCATTGGCTCGTTGAAACCAACAAAGTCCCGTAGTTTGTTGAAAATATTACTCACTGTTTGCGCTCCATCACGATCAGTGTTTTGACAATCAATGCTGCTAGTGACTAGAAATGCACGCTGAAACTCGACAGGGTATAGTCAAATTCAAATCAGACAGTCCTTTCCAACTCTTCCGCCAATCAAAACTTTCAGAAAAGTCACTAAGCAGAGAGGTAGGTCAGTTGTTTGGTTGACTTCTACCTGTTTCGCTGAATTGAGAGATTAGTATACAGCTAGTTCCTGGAAGTGGATCCTTTATTAGGCTTTTTCTTTTTTTATTTCAAAGCTTGGGGATCTCCAATTAACAAAGCATGGTTTTTCGGCAAAATCCAGTCATCCTCGAGCAAAATCTTAATATAGCTTAAAGAAGCACTGTTAATAACAAGAAGAATTTTATTTTTTTTTAAGGTTCGACTTGCTAAAACTTGGGTTATTATTTGAAACTGTGCCAAGGATAGCGCCCCTCATAGGGGCTTCTACAAAACTTCTTGAAAACCCAAAGAAGATTTGTGGGAGAAAGGCTTACAAATAAGAAGACATTAAAGAAGAAGACATCAAAAAAGTGGTTAGAAAGGACGATCGCCAAACAAGCTTCGTCCTATTCGAATCATGGTCGCGCCTGCCTGTACAGCAAGTTGGTAGTCTCCCGACATACCCATTGAAAGCTCGTGCATTTGAATGTGATTCCAATGTTGGTTTTGAATTGTAGCCGCTAATTGTGCGGTTTGTTTAAAAAAGTTCAGTAATTCGTCAGCGGCTAAGCCCAGAGGTGCGATCGTCATCAGCCCCCGAATGTTGAGAGACTGACACTGATTCAGTTCCGGCAGATCCGCGATCAGTTCTTCTGCTGACCAACCATATTTCGTTGGATCTGGCAATAGCTTGACCTGCAAACAAACATTGGGCTTTTGCGCTAAGGAAGCTGCCAACCGATCCAACCGTTGGGCCAACTTCAGGCTGTCTACCGAGTGAATCCATTGAAACAGTTGCAAAGCTTTTTGGGCTTTATTGGCTTGCAAATGACCAATTAAATGCCAGGTTACATCTTTTAAGTCAGCAAGTTCTGCTTGCTTGGCTTCCGCTTCCTGAACCCGACTCTCGCCGAAATCCCGTACTCCCGCTGCATAGGCTTCTCGCATCGCCGCTGGGGGCACTTGCTTGGTAACGGCAATCAGTTTGACGGAGGCAGGTAAGGTTTGACGGAAAGCGGCAATTCGTTCGGCAATGCGATCGCACGAGGGAGCATCTGTCATTGAAAGGTCTGTTTGTAGATCGTTAAAAGCTGGTCGTAGTCCTGGGGAGGACCTAAACGACGCAGTAGCCGTACCCGATTTTCCACCATAATGCGAGCATCGGCACGGGAAACCGGCTCAAATTCTAAGCCATTCTCGCCGGTCGTCACGACAAAAAACAATCGTTGAGCGTAGAGAGTTGTAAATAACTCGCGGTTTGCATCAACCAGACAGATCCTGAAGAGCAAGCCAAAGTTCGGATGATTTAGATAATTTTCGTCGCTCATTCAGTCCTGTTCGGGATAGCATCTGAGTACTACATAAGTTTTACTGTCTAATGGACATCGAATAACACGTTTCTCCATGAATTTCAGCCATCTAGCAGACATTAATCAGTAACCCGGTGCTTACTTTCCCATATTTCGCTTCATTTGTTCCAGTTCTTCCTCCGCTTCCCAGCGCTTAAACTGCTGCTCTAAGGGATCAGCAGCACTCCCTCGCACATAGTTAGAAGTCTGTCCCCAGCCAATGCTGTCCCATTGTTGTTGACGCTGTTTGGCCTGCGCCGAAGCTCGAGCCGCCTGCGCCTGCGCCACTTGAGTTTGCACTTCCTGCCGTCGCTGCTGAATTTTTTGCTGCAGTTCCTGGGTTTGTCGAATCCGTTCCTTCAGCATTTCCATCTGGCCCCATTTCTGGTTGCCCTGTCGCAAGAGTGCCGCTTCTCGTTCTTCCGCAGGCCCAGCCAGATCCAGCCGACCTTTGGCCTTTGCCTTCTCAATTCGCGTATGCCACACCTGAATCTCTTGAGCAATGGCCAGAATCTCATCCTGGAGTTGCCGTTCCTTGAGCTTCAGATCTGTCATCAACTTGAGAGTTTCCTCCTCTTGTTCTAGCAGTTTCTCCTCCAGAGCCATCAGTTCCAGATCCGGGTGATCCCGCAGGAACTCCTCCAACCGAGATTCTAGAAAGCGACTGAAATCGTCAAATAAACCCATAGGAAGCCCCCAGAAAAAGCTTTAAACCTTTTCCAAGTCCAGAACCGTAGTTTTTCCTATAGGAAGACTTCAGTTCTCTAGCTGGACCTGGTTTAAGTTCTAAGTGATGAGTATTAAGTTGTCACTCCTTCATTGATAACTCAAAACTTAAAACTCAAAACTCTATCTAGAAGCTGTGTCCAACAAACAACGATCGCACCTCTCCATTGCGGCGGATTAAAGCTTGATCTTTGCTGACCTCTACCAGCGTCCACCCAGAGGAACCAATACTTTCGCCAATCTCGTAGCGCTGGGTAACCCCGTTCACTTCAAATAAAGCTGCAGAACGATTCCCCTGATCCAGAACTCCTACCAACTTGCGGGAAACGGTCGCCACGGCAGGACTGGGAAGTTGATTCGGTTTAACAGAGGGTAGAACACCCGGTTTAGTGTCAGAGGGGAGGGTAAATGTAGTGTTGGGGGCTGAGTTTGGGTGGACACTTCCCGGTGGCAGGGTCGTTTTTCTCGGTGCTCCAGGAAGGGGAGCGATCGCGGTTCCAGGAGGCGTAAAATTCGAGGGAAACTCGTACACCGGAACATAAATTCGACTCAAACCAGTCGCGGCCTGGGAAGTACCTGCGGTGTTTGCAGGTGGAATCGTGGTGGCTGGAATGGTGACTGTGGGCATTTTTCCAGTGGTGCTGGCTGGAGCTTGAGCTGTGGTGCTGGCTTGCTGCTGATCAATGTTCTGCAGGGACTTTTGCACATAATCTGCAAATCGGCTGGCATCTTGGGAATTCGGTGATGCAGTCGTGGTCGCCGGAGCCACAGCAACCGGAGTGGCCGATCGGTGACGATCCTGATAAAACAGCCAGAGCGCCAGGGTAACAATGACTGATATACAGCCGATGCCTAACAACAGGCGATCGTAGGAACCAACCGAGAACCGCGATCGCTCCTGAGGGGCTGGTTGGGCGATCGCCTCAGTTGCGGCCACTGCTGATTCTGTGATTTCCGATAACTCTCTCGGTTCTGTGGCTGGCTCCACCGGGGGCAAGGCAGATTCAGGAAAAGGAACCAGGGAGGAAGAGGAGAGCGATTCAGAATCTGTTGGATCTAGTTGATCAGGTTGATTAATGGGAGGAACCGCAGCAGCCACTGAAGCAGGCGTAAAAACAGGCTCAGGTGGCCTGGGAGTTAGCGTACCGCGCTCCACGCCCAAAAGCTGATCCAGATCCTGGAACAGGTCATCCATTAAGCGACTGGCATCAGAGTCGGCTGCAAAGGAGCCAGACTCTAGCATGGCGTGTTCATCGACAAAGCCTCCCTGCACTGGGGCAGGTGAGTCATCTTTTGACCGAGAGTTAAGGACGGGTTCTATGCTGGCATTCTGAAACATAGGTAGCATGACAGGAAATAGGAATGCTCGACAGCAGTATAAGAGATGAAATCGATTTGGAATCACTTTGCTGACAGAATGATTCAATTTACCAGAAGGAAGCCAAATTGCCCGATATTGTTTTTATCTGTTACAAAAGATCTCTCCCGCCCAACTTCCCTCTCCGACGCAGAAAGGGAGGAGCAGCAAAAGAATCACGATTTCAAGCTCTTCACCTTGTAGGAGAGGGGTTAGGGAGAGGTCAGCAAGGGAATGGCAACGAGGGGAGAAGAGAGGGACTAGAATTAATAAGGACAATTTGGACAATTTAAGAACGGCAGCTTGAATCTAACGTCTATTTCTGCCACTCTACTGAGTTGTCCGTAAATTTCTGGGTCAATTTTTCCCTATGCCTCTACCTGTTGTTGCTGTAATTGGTCGCCCGAATGTGGGCAAGTCCACCGTTGTCAATCGACTGGCAGGGGTACAGGATGCCATTGTTTATGACGAACCGGGAGTGACCCGCGATCGCACCTATAAGCCTGCCTTCTGGCAAGACCGAGAATTCCTGGTGGTCGATACGGGCGGATTGGTGTTTGATGACGACACGGAATTTCTGCCCCTGATCCGCGAACAGGCGATGGCGGCTTTGGCTGAGGCCAGTGTCGCGATCTTGGTGGTGGATGGTAAAACCGGACTGACGGGAGGAGATGAAGAAATTGCCAGTTGGTTACGGCAGCAACCTGTCCCGGTGCTGGTGGCCGTGAATAAATGTGAATCGGTAGAGCAAGGGTTAACTCAGGCTGTTGAGTTCTGGGAATTGGGACTGGGCGAACCCTATCCCATCTCCGGCATTCATGGGAACGGCACGGGCGAGTTGCTCGATCGCTTGATTACCTACCTGCCTCCTGCAGCCGAAGTTGAGGAAACGCCCGAAATTAAAGTCGCGATCGCAGGCCGCCCCAATGTTGGTAAATCCAGTTTGCTGAATGCCTTTGTCGGAGAAAAGCGAGCGATCGTCAGTCCGATTTCCGGCACTACCCGTGATGCGATCGATATGGTCGTGGAGCGAGATGGCAAAACCTATCGTTTAGTTGATACCGCTGGCATTCGCAAGAAAAAGAATGTGGAATACGGGCCAGAGTTTTTTGGGATTAACCGCGCCTTTAAGGCGATCGCCCGTGCCGATGTCGTCCTGTTCGTGATCGATGCCCTGGATGGAGTCACAGAACAGGATCAAAAACTGGCAGGACGGATCGCTGAGGAAGGACGAGCCTGTGTGCTGGTGGTAAATAAGTGGGATGCGGTGGAGAAAGATTCCCACACCATTTATGACTACCAGAAAGAAATTCAGAGTCGGCTGCACTTTATTGAATGGGCCGAAATGATTTTTGTCAGCGCCCAGACGGGGCAACGGGTCGATAAAATTCTCGATCTGGTGGACGCTGCTGCTGAACAACATCGCCGTCGCGTGATCACCGCCGTCATTAACGAAGTCCTGGAAGAAGCCGTCGGCTGGCATACCCCACCCACCACCCGCGGCGGTCGTCAGGGGAAAATTTACTATGGCACTCAGGTCAGTACGCAACCGCCCTCGATCGCCCTTTTTGTCAACGATCCCGATCTATTTAACGACGGCTATCGTCGCTACATCGAACGGCAATTCCGCAAGTCCCTCGGTTTTGCAGGCACCCCCCTGCGGTTATTCTGGCGTGGCAAAAAAGTCCGCGATATGGAACGTAGCGTCAACCGGGCAACCCGCGTGTAAAGTGAGTTAAGAGTTGAGAGTGAAAAGTTGAAAATGCTTAACTCTTAACTCTTAACTCTTAACTCTTAACTATTCAATGGATCTGCTGCGATCGCTCCCGTTGGGGCTTTATCTTGAACAACCTGTTACCTGGCTCCATCGGTTGGATCCACGGGTGAAGTTGGCCTGGTTGATGACGTTTCTGGCCGCGCCGTTGCTGGCCAATCCCTTCTGGCGGATTCTGCTGGTGGTGTTCCTGATTCTGCTCACCCTCTCGGCACGAATTCCCTTAAGGGTATGGCGGCAGCAGATGGGCTGGCTGCTCTTTCTCTGTTGTTTGATGTTTGCCCTTACGGCCATCTTGCCGGATGGTCTGAATGCGAAACATCAACCCCGCTTACCTGCCGATGAACTGGCGTTTGCCCAACAGCCTGCGAAGCTACCACCGGCTCCGACTCCCAATCCCTGGTACAATCCATTCGGCTGGGGACAACCCAAAACCTCTGCCCCTGCTCCTTTGCCGGGACTGGAAGCCCCATCTTTGCCCCAACCCACTGACTATTCCTATGTGGTTGTTAAACGTGGCCCGATTACCATTACCCGCCGATCGCTGGATCTGGCCATCCGCGTCAGCACCCTCCTCTTCACCCTGATTTACAGCACCAACCTGTATTTATTAACAACGGCTCCAGAAGAAGTCACGGCGGCGATCGAAAATTGGCTGGAACCCTTACGTCAGTTTAAGTTGCCGGTGACGGAAATTTCCCTTACCCTCACCCTCTCCCTGCGCTTCATTCCTCTCGTCTTGGAAGAAGTGCAAAACCTGATTCGTTCGGTCAGCACCCGAGCGATTAACTGGAAAAAGTTGGGGCTGCGACGGGGGGCGCAAGTTTGGCTAATGGTGGCCGAGCGCCTGTTAGAAAACCTGCTGTTGCGGGCGGAACAAATTGCCGGAGCGATGAAAGTACGAGGATTTATCAGCCCTAATCAGCATCGCGTGGAATGGTACCAGTTTAAATTGAGGATTGGGGATTGGATTGCGATCGCTGGCATTATTCTCCTATGGGGCGCACGCTTTATCTGGGGTGGTACAGTTTAACGCTAGCAGATTAAAGCAGCAAATCAAAATAATCACAGTAGACTTCTTGCAAATTGGAAAAAACGTAGGATGGGCAAAGGGAAACGTTCCATCCTGTCATTCTGGCTGATTTGAATGGGCACACCAAGCTTTGCCCCCATCCTCCTGATGAGGACTGAGTCTAATAGGAAAGAGTTCCATTGTAGCCGGATTGCGATCGCTGGCATTCTTCTCCTCTGGGGCGCGGATACTTACGGCCTGCAAGCCCTAAAGCGGCAGAAGAAAACCCGCATACCCGCCATTCTAGTTTGAAACAATAGACCAAATGTCCTTGGGAGATGGCCACGGGGTGCTGACTCAATACGAAATGACAGTTCAGAAGTGCTAATCCAAACCTTTTCATTCTTTAACCATCTTCTTGTTCTCCAACCAACTAAATCCCCAAAATTTTCCCAGTTAACTCCGTCCTGTAATGGGGCACCGCAATTTTGCCAAATTTGCTGTTGGATACTGAATCCAAACTTTCCATTACTGTACTTGTTCCACAACTGATTGATAGTTTTTAGATCAGTACAGGGAAGGTTTTGGATATCTCGATCGCTCAGTGAACGTTCTTTTTCCCGTTTTGCAACCTTCAACAAAACTTCCAAGGTTTCCTGGTCTGCTTCTTTCCATTTTCCTGCTTACAGCAAATCTCGCAGCTTTCGGTAGTCCACTCCCCGTTCAGAACGTAAGTTATCCTGAGGTGGGGTGGCTTGTTTTACCTGAGAGGTTGGCATGTTTGGTGGTCGGCGGGCTGTTTCGATTCTTTTTTTCAACTACAAGAATGTCATTTGGATTAAGTTGAAGCACCTGTTGCGGATATTGAAGATTGCGTCGATCGCTATCTAAAACAGGATAGTGACGACGAGTAGCCTCAAGATATTGCTGTTGATAATGGGCTAGTCGCTCGTCATACGATTTTTCTGGTGTTTGCTGTTGATTGTTCTGGTCTATTTGCTCACCAGAAGCATTTTTGGTAAGTAGTGGTTTTTGGGATAAAGGTTGTACCTCAGGTGGAGCCGCTTGGTGTCGCTCCTCTTCTTCTAAACTTGGATTGCTGATGGTGATAGAAAGTAGAGGTGGGATTGAGGCCGTTTTTGTTGTTGGGTTGGGTGGAATTGGTAGCGAGAAATTGGTAGACGGATGGGTAGGTGAGATGAAAGGATTGACTCGCTCTTTTTCTGTTTGCTTCGTTCGTTGAAGTTCTAGAATGTGTTTAATCGCTTTAATAGCGCGGCTTCTAATCTCTAGATTAGAGGCAGCCGTTGCTACCTGTTCCCAACATTGAAGTGCTACGGCGTAGTTTTTGTCATAGAGCGCATCATTCGCCCGTTCCTGAAGTTGAGTAATGTCAGCATTTGTGATGCATTGTGGAAGTAGTGGTAAATCGCCTTTCCAATCTGGTTCTGAAACAATTAGAGGAATTTGCACTGGTTGTCGATCTTTGGTTAAGGCATAAACTTTTTCTGTTAAATACTTCGATAGCTGCCTCAAAATTGTGTAATGCTGCAATCCCTCTAAAAAAGCATGAGTAAATGCACCTTGTTGCAAATCAGGCAATTCATAGGATTTTCCACCTCGACTGCAAGAGAATATCGTAATGATGCCGTTTTGCTGTACCTGCTGCACGATTTGAGCTTCATTCAATCCACTGCTGCCTTTGCTGCCACTCGAAGCCTCGTTCCGACACATATCCAGCACCAATACGGTGTTTTTTGCTTGACCATGAATTAGTTGCTGAATTACAAAATCTACCGAGAGCGCCGTGTCTTCTAAATCATCAGGCACCCCATCACAGGTCAGCATATAGTTTTGATGCCTGGAACTTTACAACCCATGTCCACTGAAGAAAAAACAGGCTTGATCGGCTCCTCTTGCTTGGGGATGGTGACAGATTTCGCGCAGAATTTTACGCAGATTCGAGCGACTAGGGCGTGTGTTGAAGCCTCCGATTGGTGGCGAGGTATCCGAACAAAGAATCACAAAATCCTCTCGAAAACCCGCTTGCTCGCATAAGAAGCGTTTTACCCGTTCTGCATCTGAGACAGCAAGTTGTAGATGCTCTTGGGGGGCAAGATGGTCGTATTGATTGATGCCAACAATAACTGCCCAGTTCGTCATATTAGTTGGACTCTACCCGCTTAAATTTCAAGGTAATTGCGCCTTTCCCAGACGCTTCCGCCCCACCAACGCCCATCAAGCTCACTTGTCCCTTGCTATTGATTTCTACCGCCAGCGTCACTTCATCAAGTTTTAGGTCAGATTCGCCACCAACCTGCTGTTCTGCTTGAGCTAAGAGTTTTCCTACCACTCTCAGCATTCTGTTCCACTCGACTTCTAGTTTTTTGGGATCAACCGGAACCTGCTTCAGACCAATTCTGTCTAACAAACCTTTTTCGCCTGGTGAAGCTTCTGGACGATCCTCAGTCACGATGTAAATTACGTCATCTGTCATAGGGGCTTAAGCAGAAGAATCTTGTTGTTCTCTATTCTATTGCTCTCAAAGGAAATTCCCAAGACTCCATGACTGAAGAACTCGATCGGCCTTCTGCTTAAAAAATCCCTCAGAGTAGAATTATCCCTCGGGACAAGAAAGTTTATGACACTCAAAGAACTTACTGATCAGTTGTTATCTCTCACTCCCGCCGAAAGAGGCGATCCAGATATTGACTCACAGCTTGGACCGCAACTGGCGTGGAATTGCTAAAACTCCTGGTGTTTGTGGTGGGGATGCTTGTATAGCCGGAACTCGTATCCCGGTGTGGATGTTAGTAGATTACCGACGGCTAGGGACGAGTGATTCAGAGTTACTGAATCACTACCCAACCTTATCTGCAACTGATTTAGCCAATGCCTGGGTTTACGCTCAGACGCATCCTAAAGAGATCGAACTCGCTATTCGAGAAAACGATGAGTCCAAAGATAAGGTAAATTAGCCAGTGGCTCAGTTTTATGCAGATGCACAGTTTCCCCGACAGGTTGTTAATTTTCTACGGACTATGGGGCATGAAGTCTTAACGGTGCAGGAGTCTGGGTATCGGGGTGCTAGTGATGAAGAGGTTATAGCCTTGGCATTGAAGGAAAACCGAGCCATCCTGACTCATAATCGACGCGATTTCATTCGATTACACAATTTGCTACAACCTCATCACGCTGGCATTGTGGTCTGTTCAAGAGATAACAACTGGGAGCAATTGGCTAACAGAATTCATGCTGCAATTACTCTAAATGAGCCTTTGGCAGGAAAACTAATTCGCGTCAATCGTCCTGGATAAGGAATAGAAGTAAGCTCCCCTAAACGGGATGGAAGTAAAATGCAGCTCCCAGGATTGAATAGGTGGCTAAGAGTAACAGTCCTTCCAGCCAGTTCGATCGCCCATCCAGACTGATCAGGTTGGCAATAATTACCGCGATCGCAACCGCAACGACTTCAAACAGACTGAAATTTAAGTCCATCGGCTGACCGATCACCTGGCCGACAATCACCAGAATTGGAGCCACCAGCAACGCCACCAATAGACTGGATCCCATCGCCACCGAAACCGACAGATCCATATTGTTCTTAATGGCCACCCGTACCGCCGTTACATATTCCGCTGCACCACCGACCAGAGGCAACAAAATTACCCCCGTAAACAACGGCGTTAATCCCAATCCGGCTGTGGCTTCTTCAACGGCACCGACAAAGATTTCTGACACAACGGCCACCCCGATCGTCGCGGCTAACAAAATGCCAACCCAAAACCACAGGTTCGGCTTCCCTTCTCCGTGTTCCGAGTGTTCTGGAGTAGCCTCGCCTCCCAGTTCCACCACCCCCACATCATAGAGATAGCTGTGGGTCTTGAGCGAGAAGATCAACGTAAAGCCATAGACCAGAATCAGCACAGCCGCCACAAACAGGGATAAATGACTGATGGCAGAAGGCTCCACAACATTGGATGTTGTGATCACCGTAGCCGGAAGCACGATTGCAATCACCGCCAGCGTCATCGTAGAACCATTCACCCGCGCCACCACAGGCTGAAACTCCTGTTCCTTATATCGCAGGCCACCCAACAGCATCGAGAGGCCCATCGCCAGCAGCAGGTTGCTGACCACCGTCCCGGTAATACTGGCTTTGACAATATCAACTAAGCCTTCTTTTAAGGCCACCAGGGAAATAATCAGTTCTGTGGCATTACCAAACACAGCATTCAACAAACCGCCAATGGATGGCCCCAGGGCCACCGCAATTTCCTCGGTTGCTGTACTCAGCCAGATTGCCAGTGGCACGATCGCGATCGCAGACAGACCAAATACCGTTAGCGCCCCCCATTCCAACTTCTCAGCGGCAATGGCGATCGGGACAAAAATCAGCAGACCAAGCGAAACCAGGTTCTTGATTGACATACTTGATTGACATAATAGATAAAAATTACTCGCCACTCACAAATTCCCCAGTCAATCATAAGCGCTTGGAGAACGTTGGTGCATCAACAGAATCAAGAAGATCTGAACAAGCAACGTCTTGATCCTCAACTTTCCCAAGCTCCAGTATCAAGCGTTGCTCAATCCCTAAGTCAGGAGGAGGCCCAGCAGCAACTCCTGGAATTAGAGGCAATTTATGCTACAGCTCCCATTGGCTTGAGTTTTGTCGATACTCAGTTACGGTTTGTGCGGCTGAATCAGCGACTGGCTGAAATTCATGGCCTGTCTATTGAAGAGACTCTGGGTCGCACCGTTCGAGAGGTTGTGCCAGAACTGGCTGATGCTTTAGAACCTTTATACCGACAGTTAATTGAGTCGGGTACACCCCTGGTGAACCAAGAGATACAGGGTAAAACTCATGCTCAGCCCGGTATACAACGAGACTGGTTAGCCAGTTTCTATCCCTTAAAGGGGGCCGATCGCCGGGTGGTGGGGGTCAACACGATGGTGCAGGAAATCACTGATCGCAAGCGAGCCGAACGTCAACTGCAACAGCGGGAAGCGGAATTGCACCTGATGACAGAAGCTCTACCCCAGCAACTATGGACAGCCACTCCAGAGGGTCAGATTGATTATATTAACTGGCGCTGGGTGGAATATACCGGAGTCACCCTGAACCAGCTACAGAACAAATGTTGGACAAACCTGGTACATCCCGATGATCAGCCGCAAGTGTTGGCCGCATGGGAACGAGCGGTGCAAACAATTGGGATTTATCAGGTTGAGATGCGATTGAAAGGAGCAGATGGTCAATACCGCTGGTTTTTGGGACAGGCACTTCCTCTACGAGATGAACAGGGAAACATCATCAAGTGGTATGGCACCAACACCGATATTTCCGGCCAGAAGCAAGCAGAAGCTGCTTTGAAAGTCAGTGAAGAGCGGTTTCAGGGATTCATCAACGCCAATATTATTGGCATTTTGCGGGGGGATGTATATGGAGGAATTCATTATGCTAACGATGAGTTTCTCCGAATTGTTGGCTATACCCGCGAGGATTTAGAAACCGGACGGTTACTCTGGACAGACTTAACTCCTGCCGAATATTCGTCCCTGGATGAAGCAGGAGTAGCAGAGGCACGGGAACGGGGAGCCTGCACGCCTTACGAAAAGGAATATATTCGCAAAGACGGGAGTCGGATTCCGGTTCTGGTCGGTTTTAACCTGCTGGGCGATCGGCGGGAAGAAGCCTTTGCTTTCATTCTGGATTTGAGCGATCGCAAACAACTGGAGCGAACCCTGCGGCAGCAGGCTGAAGCATTGGTTCAGGCCAATCAGATTAAAGATGAATTTCTGGCCGTGCTCTCTCACGAACTAAGAACCCCCCTGAATCCCATCCTGGGCTGGGTGAAATTATTGCAAACCCGCCAGCTTTCTCCCGAAAGAACTCAGGAAGCCCTGGCCACCATTGAACGCAATGCCAAACTTCAGACCCAACTGGTAGAAGACCTGCTGGATATTTCCCGGATCCTGCGCGGCAAGTTGACCCTCAACTGGCTAACCATTGACTTAATTCAACCCATCATGGCTGCGATCGAAACCATCCGCCTGACCGCAGAAGCCAAATTCATCTCTATCCACACCCATCTGGATCCAACCGTGGGGCCAATTGTCGGAGATCCTGATCGTCTGCAACAGGTTGTCTGGAATCTCCTCTCTAATGCTGTCAAATTCACTCCTGAAGGAGGACGAGTGGATGTTAGTTTGTCATGTGTTACTAGTCATTTGTCCCTGGTTGCTGGTCGTTCTCCAGCTGTAGAGATTACAGAACCAAGGACAAAGTCAATTCAACATGCAACATGCAACATGCAACATGCCCCCTCCTACGCCCGCATCACCGTCACCGATACGGGTAAAGGCATCAGTCCTGACTTTCTACCTCATGTCTTTGAATCTTTCCGGCAGCAGGATGGCTCCACAACTCGACGATTTGGGGGACTGGGACTGGGATTAGCAATTGTCCGGCAACTGGTGGAAGCCCACGGCGGAAGCGTCAGTGTAGACAGCCCCGGTGAAGGACTGGGAGCAACATTCACGGTGGAACTGCCCCTGCCTACTGCGCCTATTACTTCTCCCACCCCTGCTGATCGTCCCTCGGCAGCCGCTAATCTCAATGGCGTCCGGGTGTTAGTGGTAGAAGATGATCAAGATTCCCTGGACTTAATGACCTTTTCTTTGCAACAGCAGGGAGCGATCGTCACTTCCCTGTCCGCCAGTCAGCCGGCCCTGCACGCTGTATCACAAACTCCCTTCGATTTACTGGTCTGTGATATTGGGTTGCCGGATATGAATGGATATGACCTGCTCCAGTGCCTGCGATCCCTGCCCAATGGTAACTTTCCAGCGATCGCCCTCACTGCCTTTGCCGGAGAAGGCGATCGGGAACAGGCCCTAGCCGTCGGTTTTCAGCAGCATCTTGCCAAACCTATTGAACCCGATGTTTTGATCGCCGCGATCGCTAATCTGGTCAGACTCTCCCAAAAATAAGCGATCGCCCTTTTGCAGAGGGGCGATCGCTGCCGCGCCTGAAAAATGGCTTCAGGTGAAATCTGCTGTAGGGTTGAGGCTGTTTACCCCTGGCGAATCAACGGGAATTGAAACTACAGTTTCAATTCTGACTGCATCACGTCTAGAGAAACCCGTTCCACGGCTGGCTGCTGTTGGGCACTGACGATCGATTGCTTCAGCATAGGCGTTTTTGCCACCGCATCATTAGCCAAAGTGAATAAAGGATTGGATAGAATTCCAGCAAGGGAGGTGGTGATCAGGCTGATGATGATTCCCACTTGCAGCGGACGCAATCCGGGTAGATTCCACTGCACTTCGGGGTAGTTCTTCACCGCCTCAGACATCTCCTGTGGCTCTTTTACAACCATCGCTTTCACCACCCGGATATAGTAGTAAATCGATACCACGCTGGTCAGCAGACCCAACAGCACCAGACCATAGGCTCCAGCCTGCCAGCCTGCCCAGAACAGGTAGATTTTCCCAAAGAAGCCCACCAGAGGCGGAATACCCCCTAACGATAGCAGACAAATACTCAGAGCCAGCGTCAGCAGGGGATCCTTCTGGTAGAGGCCAGAGTACTCACTGATCTGATCGGTACCCGTTCGCAGGGAGAACAGAATCACGCAGGCAAACGCACCCAGGTTCATCATCAGATAGGCAATCAGGTAAAACACCATACTGGCGTAGCCATCCTGAGTGCCAATCACCAGCCCGATCATCACAAACCCAGCCTGACCAATGGAGGAGTAGGCCAGCAGCCGTTTCATGCTGGTTTGAGCCAGTGCCACCACATTACCCAGAATCATGCTGAGGATGGCTAAGGCCGTCATCACAAATTGCCACTCATCGGTGAGAAGTGGGAAAGCCGTGACCAGCAACCGAATGGCCAGGGCAAAGCCAGCCGCTTTGGAACCGACGGAAAGAAAGGCGACCACAGGAGTGGGCGATCCCTCATAGACATCAGGAGTCCACTGGTGGAAAGGAACAGCCGCAATCTTGAAAGCAATCCCTGCAATCACAAACACCAGTGCAATGACCAGACCGATCGAATTTCCCAATCCTGCTTCCGCAATCTTGGCAGCGATCGTGGTCAGGTTAGTTTCTCCGCCCGACAACCCATACAGCAGAGAACTACCGTACAGGAAAATGGCAGAACTGGAAGCCCCAATCAGTAAGTACTTGAGAGCGGCTTCATTGGAGCGGGGATCACGCTTGGTGTAACCCGTCAATAAGTAAGAGGAAATACTGAGCGTTTCCAGAGAGACGAAGATCATGACCAGTTCATCGGCTCCTGAAAGAAACATCCCTCCCAGGGTGGCAGTCAGCAGAATCATTAGAAATTCGGCCAAAGCTGTACCCGACTGCTCAATATACCGCACAGCCATCAAAATCGTGATCGCAGCAGACAGCGCAATGATCCCCCGAAATACAACACTAAGGGCATCACCATTGAAGCTACCCAAGAAGGAAATGGGATCCGCAATATTCCACTGATAGAAGAGGGCGACTACTGCAGCCAGTAGCCCAACGATTGAGAGGTAGGGAGTCCAGCGGGAGGAAGCGGTGCGTCCCACAATTAGGTCGCTCACTACCACCACTAAGAGTGTGGCGGTGACGATCAATTCGGGAATGATCGCCCCCGTATTCAACTGAGCAGCAAGACTGGCGAAATCCATGAGAGTTGATCCGGTACGCTATTAGTAAAAGTTTATGAGCTACTATTGGCTAGCTCTATGTTTAGAGGGCTTCAAGAAGTTGCCTACAGTGGATTCTACCTTGCAACCATCCAAAGCAGATGGGAATTGAAAATATTAGAAAGACTTTTTGTTAAGCTACGTAAACCAATTCTTGAAAAATCCTGTTGGATCCAATCCTTGTTGCGGATGCCTGTTCCTGTCCTAAATCACACGGTAGCCCGATTTCAAACGGCTACTGAGTGGGACTTTTTAACTATTGAGGGGTTGGGGGAGCTATAAGTCCCGCGCTGTATGCGAAGC
>NZ_JBRAGO010000084.1:0-19598 GCF_052746595.1 Leptodesmis sp. | reverse complement strand
CATTCAGATGTTGAGCGGAGAGCAGGTCATTAATTAAGTTGATTTCACGATCGCACTCTTCTTCCAGAATCTTGAGATACTGAGTGACTTTGCTAGAGTCCACCCCGATCTCAGCCTGATCCGGGTTGGGAAACTGGGGTGCTGATTTAAGCGTCATCTTCAGCAAATTTGTCACCATTTTGATGCTGGATAAGGGAGTTCGTAGTTCGTGGGAGATGGTGCTGAGAAAGTCATCTTTCAACTGATGCAGCCGTTCCATGGCCTTTACCTGAGTTTGGCTGGCTGCAAACAGACGAGCCTGCCGCAATGCGATCGCACAATGATTGGCCACCTGTTGCACCAACCGAGTTTCAGAGGCATCAAAGCTATGGCTGCACCGGGTGAATAACCGTAAGCTTCCCAGACAACCCTGATCATCCAAAATGGGGGCAATCAAAATCGTCTCTTGCCCCCGGTTGAGATAGGGTTCCATGCGGCAGAACTGAAACAGACCGCCCTGATGGATTTGTTGGCAGAGTTCATCCGGATAGGCCACGGGATCAACGAATGGTTTTTGTCGCGGTTGGGGTTCGCTGGCCGCCAGCAAAGGATCACGATACTCAAACTTAACCCTGCACGTTGCTTGTTCAGGGTTGCACAAAACCGCCTGACAGCACTCTGCCCCCAGCACCGTGGTTAATTCCTGAATCGCTGTTTGCAAAATTTGCTGTTCATCCAGACTGTTCCGTACCCGATCGGTAATGCGAGTCAACATAGCTTCAAAGGCCAGGATTTGCTGCAGACGGATAGCCTGGTTTTGCCGTTGGACAGAAAGTCTCTCCTGAAGCCCCTGTAACTCCTGATGAAGTTGTTGCTGCTCGATCGCCACTCCCAACTGCCAGGTCAATCGCTTAAGAAAATTAATTTCGGGTTTCTGCCAGTGTCGGGGGGTTGCACATTGATGAATCACCAACAAACCCCACAGTTGCTGATGAACGAGAATGGGCAAGGCCAACTTAGCTTTGACTTGAAAATAATGCAGTAAGGTTTCTGTGCCGGGATCCGGTTTGACAATGTCACTGGAATTTGGGATAGCCTCAGCAGTCTGATGGATGTTACTCAGATCAGGAATGATGCAGGGCTGACCATTTTGATACCGTTCGATCCACTCCGGACTAGACACGAAGGTATCTCGAATCAGAAATCCGGCAATGGCAGGCAAGCCCGATCGCACCGCTTCTGCCATAACAAAACTACTGCGATCGGCCTGTAAACGGTACAAGCACACGCGATCGGCCTGCAACACTGTGTGTACTTGCCAGACGATATCCTGTAAGGTTTGAGAAAGATGGTGATATTGATAGTTGAGCGCTGCGATCGCGGCTAAAACCTGTTCACTGTCCTCATGCCACTGCAATTGCTGCTCTAACTGCTGGCATTTCTGAACGGCCTCTTGCAATTGGCGATTCAGATACTTGCATTCCCTCATTTTCTGGCCCAGGGCTTGCCGGATCTCTGGCATTTCACCCTCATCAGGCAATCCTGCTGTGTTTGCTGATGAAGTTAGGGTTGTATCGGAGTCTAGGGCCACAGTAAGAACCGGAAATTCAACAGAGGTGGACTGGCTTAATTCATGAGGTGATTGGGTGTTCATACTAGGTCTACCCTGTCTCAAATAGCATCCCTTCTCGTAAAGGAAATGCTTCTGACTGCCAACTATTTACCCTTGATGTAAATGTTCTGCTAGAGTTGCTTAGTTTACTCTCAAGCACCACATGGAAAATACGGACTTCCACCTTAAAAAAGGATAAACAAAGTCAGAGAGGGTACAAATTTCGTAATGACCTGGATAATACTACATGGACAATATGCCCCAGTTATAGAGTGAAATCACAATTCCACCCAGGATGATGCAAGATCATCATGAATGAACCCTCGTCTTTCCCGATCGCCGAGCAACTGCTGGCGGATTTCAACCAAGAAAGCCAGTTGATGAATTTGATGATTCGGGGATGTATTGAGTTGCGATGGGCGATCAGCGAGGAGGAGAAAGATCTGGCCAAAGCCATGATTCATAACGCTTTTGAAACGTATTTGATTGAGCGTGGTCTGTCAGTGTCCCCCTCTCATCTTCCCCTCTTCAAACTCACCAAACCTCAAGTGGTTAACTCCTTTGGCTTGGAGTTATCGTCTTGGGATTTAGTAGGACTCTCAAGACTAGGGGTTTGCAACCCATTAGAACTGGAACTTTGAGACCCGTTAGGACTGGGCATCCATCAAGCAAATAGACCGGTAATCCCACCCCAATAGAGTGCTTTGTCATCGGGTTTGTCAATTGTTGTTAGTTTGCCAACACAAAGAGTCAGGATAGCAGCCGTCAAAATAACCTGCATCGCAAATTTGAGCGAGGGAAGGTCGGTAAAATCAAATTTCTGATGCTGATTTGTAGACATGGGATTAACCTCCGGGGGCATAGAGTGAAATTTGTTTTAAGTTGACAATAAATTCATTCGCTTGCTACCCAATTCCCGATCGATAAATTACCTTTACGAAAGAATTAACTGGCCTTCAGCCATCCAAAAACTTGATTCACTGTTAAGTCCAGAGAGAGAAATTGAGGCACTGGTAGACGATCGTCATTGATTAACTCCAGTGGTTCCTGTCCCGGTCTAAATACCAAAACCATCCGCTCTTCGGGATCGATCAGCCAACCTAATTGCCCCCCATGCCGCAAACAATGGAGGATGTTGCTGATTACTTTAGTCACTTTTTGATCAGGAGACAGGATCTGGATCGTCCAGGTAGGAGCTATTCCAAAACTATTTGGAATCTCGCCATCAGGGTCAAAGGGAATGCGATTCCACAGGAACACGGCAGCATCTGGAACAATGGAGCGCCCACCAAACGTGCAGCGCAACTCCGGGAATGCTAGAGCAATGCGGGAGGCTTCGGCAACCGAGTTGACTACTTCGCAGATTTTTAGTTGCAACCGAGAGTGCTTGCCTTGAGGCATAGGTTTTTGAACCACTCGACCATCTATAAACTCACTGGCGGGTTTAGTTTCTGGCTGTTTCAGGAATTCTTCAAAAGTCAAAGTGGCCGGAACTGCAGTTGCCATTGCCTGAGACCTGAATGCTAACGTTACCCTAGATCTTAAACCCATTTTCTTTTGCCCTCCCCAATTCCTAATCCCTAATCCCCAACCCCAACCTCCCACCCTCTAATGCTCGAAACGGCTCTCGTGCTACTGCTGATTGCGTTGCTGACTGTAGCCATCCTCCTCAGTCCGATGCTGGTTAAACAGCGCCGAAAGCAGATGATGCAGCGATCGTTTCCGCCTTTATGGAATGCTTTGGTTGAGAATGCTCTGCCCATGTATACCCGCTTGTCTCCAGAGCAACGCCGGCAATTGCAAGGGCACATTCAGGTGTTTCTAGCAGAGAAACAATTTATTGGCTGTGCCGGATTACAGGTGACGGAAGAGATGAGAGTGACGATCGCCGCGTTCGCCTGCCTGCTGCTGTTGAACGGACGCGGGCATTATTTCTCTAATTTGCGCTCTATTTTGCTGTACCCCGGAGCCTACTGGGCCATAGAAATTACGTCTTCGGATGGATTCATTGTGGAAGAACAACAGGTTGCCCGATTGGGAGAATCCTGGGTACGCGATCAGGTGGTGTTGTCCTGGGAGCAGGTGCAGCACGATCGCAGTCACTGGCAGGATGGACAAAATGTGGTGTTGCATGAGTTTGCTCACCAACTGGATCAAGAAGATGGCAAGGGGGAAGGAGTCCCAATCCTGGAGCAGCGATCGGATTATGAACAATGGGCTAAAGTCATGGCTCAGGAATATCAACGTCTGTGTCAGGAGGTGCAACGCGGGCTGAAAACGGTTATGGATTGCTACGGTGCCACAAATCCGGCAGAGTTTTTTGCCGTGGCTACCGAAACCTTCTTTGAAAAACCCTCAGCTTTGCAGCAGCATACTCCGGCCTTATATGACCTGCTGCAGCATTACTACCAACTTGATCCAGTGCAGTGGTTGTAG
Source organism: Leptodesmis sp. (assembly GCF_052746595.1). Classification (NCBI taxonomy): domain Bacteria; kingdom Bacillati; phylum Cyanobacteriota; class Cyanophyceae; order Leptolyngbyales; family Leptolyngbyaceae; genus Leptodesmis; species Leptodesmis sp. Next base: position 15,571 of record NZ_JBRAGO010000084.1, on the reverse strand, counting down.
GGTTGAGGGTTGGGTTTTGCCATTCACTCAGCATCAAGGCAATCAGCCCATTTGCCAAGCTCGCCCCCACTTTTCTCACCTCTCATGCTGCATGCCATCGCTCAATATCTGGGAACCAATGGATCAACTTTGATTGAGTAAGCATCAATTCCACCTATCACGTTTTTGACATTGGTAAAGCCCTGGTTTATCAACCACTGACACATCTGGGCCGATCGCATGCCATGATGGCATAACACCAATGTTTCTTTATGGGGATCCAACTGCTGGGTAATAGTTCCAGACCATTCTGCAAACTGGCTCAAAGGAAAATTCTGGAAACCCTCTACCTTCGCCAATTCTAGCTCTTGAGGTTCTCGGACATCCACAAACTGGCGATCGTTGCCGCCCGCCGCTAACTGCTGGGCTAACTCCTCCACAGTAATTTCCGGGATTGATGAACTGTACATAGGGAATCGGTTTCAAGGTCTGACTATGAGCTTAACTCAAATCTTAAAACTCTTAACTCTCAACTCCACTTTCCCCATCTTCTCTCTTCTCCTGGCGTTGACCCTGCCGCTGAATGAATTGTCTGACCGCCGCCTGCCGATTTTCCATAAACCGATTCCAGAATCCCGGTGTTAGGTGATCCATTGTCTGCGCGATCGACCATACTTCCAGGGCCGTCAGGTTGTAGAGGGATTGATCGAACCGCCGCAGCCCTTCCAGCCACTGCTCAATATCCATGTGGGGAGCCGATCGCCACACGTCTTCTTCCGAAACAGAATCAGGATCATCAGGGGATAGAGGAAACATAGAAAGTGAGAAATTGAGAGTAGAGAGTGAAAAATTAAATCTTGTCAAAGACCAGAACCGGAGTTTCTCTGATCGGAAAACAACCGTTTCCTAGCTGAACCTGGTTTAAAAGTTGAGAGTGAAAAATTGTAGGCTTTGAGTTTTCCATCCGTTTTCACAGTAGAACTCTTGCATATATAGATTCAAACAGCAGAAGCAGAGGTAGGATGGGCAAAATAAAGTGTGCCCATTCAGATGACGCAAAATCACGTGATGGGCAAGGCATTGCTCTTTGCCCATCCTACGGTTTTTCGCTAATTTGCAAGAGGTCTAGTAATTAACCACAAACTGTGGGGTCGGCATTGTTTACTCTGTTCAGTATCAACTATCCACTCTTCTCAATTTTGTACCTTCTCTGACACGAATTGGTGACTATTCACTGGATAATGATCCCGTTGTTGTAATGAGTAGAAACATGGGGCGCGCTTATCGAGTTGTTCTGGCTTATTCTGGGGGAGTTGATACCTCCGTTTGTATTCCATACCTGAAGCACGAATGGGGGGTGGAAGATGTAATTACCCTGGCAGTAGATTTAGGGCAGGGTGCGGCAATGGAACCCATCCGAGAAAAAGCCCTGAAATCAGGGGCCACAGAATCCCTGGTGGCAACCGCTACAGATCAATTTGTGAAGGATTATGCCTTTCCAGCGCTGCAGGCAAATGCCCTGTACGAAAATCGGTATCCTCTGTCTACTGCCCTGGCCCGACCGTTAATTGCCAAACTCCTGGTGGAAGCAGCAGAAAATCATGGGGCAGATGCGGTAGCTCATGGCTGTACAGGTAAGGGCAATGATCAGGTGCGGTTTGATGTATCGATCGCCGCCCTCAATCCCAACTTAAAGGTACTGACTCCAGCACGGGAATGGGGTATGAGCCGGGAAGAGACGATCGCCTATGGCGAACGGTATGGCATTCCGGCCCCTGTCAAAAAGTCCTCTCCCTACAGTATTGATGAGAATTTATTGGGACGAGCCATTGAAGCAGGCGTTTTGGAAGATCCCTGGGCAGAGCCACCAGAAGATGTCTATGCAATGACAAAGGCGATCGCAGACACTCCGAACGAGCCTGAATATGTAGAAATTGGCTTTGAGCGAGGTACTCCCGTCAGCCTCAACGGTACTACCCTGGATCCCGTCACCCTTGTCACTCAAATGAATGAGCTAGCGGGCAAACATGGCGTGGGCCGCATCGACATGATTGAAAATCGTTTGGTGGGAATTAAGTCGCGAGAAATTTACGAAACTCCGGCCTTATTAGTGCTGATCGATGCTCACCGCGATCTGGAAAGCCTGACTCTGACGGCAGATGTGACCCAATACAAACGCGGTATTGAACAAACCTACGCCCAGATGATTTACAACGGCCTCTGGTACAGTCCCTTACGTGATGCCATGGATGCCTTTGTACAGAAAACCCAGGAGCGAGTTACCGGGACAGTACGGGTGAAGTTGTTTAAGGGAACATCGACGATCGTCGGACGTAAATCCCCCTATTCCCTGTACAGCATGGATCTGGCGACCTACGGTGCAGAAGACAAATTCGATCACAAAGCAGCTGAAGGCTTCGTTTACGTTTGGGGTCTACCAACTCGCGCCTGGGCAGAAACGGGACGGCAATAGGCGAGAGTGGGTAGTGATGGTGGACAGTTAAGAGTTAAGAGTTAAGAGTTAAGAATGAATGAGTAAATGAGTAACAGTCTGATGTCACACTCAAAGCTCTCAACGTTCAACTCTTAACTCTCAGCTTTTAACTTTGTTATGACCGTTGCTTCCCTTCCCCAAGTTATCTTCCTTGACGCTGTTGGTACTCTGTTCGGTGTGCAGGGTAGTGTAGGCGAGCAATATGTTAAAGTTGCCAACCGCTTCGGTGTCAGCCTTTCGCCAGATGACTTAAATCGAGCTTTCTATAAAAGCTTCAAAGCAGCCCCACCTCCGGCTTTTTCAGGGCACGAAGCACCTGAAATTCAAGTCAAAGAATACACTTGGTGGCTAGAACTGGCTGTACAAACTTTTCAGGAGGCCGATGCCTTGCATTACTTCTCAGACTTTGGCCGCTTTTTTGCCCATCTGTATGATTATTTCGCCACATCTGAACCCTGGTTTGTCTATCCTGACGTTCCCGATGCCCTGAAACGCTGGCAGGAATTAGGCATTCCTCTGGGAATTCTGTCAAATTTCGACTCTCGTCTTTATTCTGTACTCAAAGCTTTAAACCTGGCTGATTACTTTACTTCAGTGACCCTCTCAACGGAAGTGGGAGCGGCTAAACCCAATCCTCAAATCTTTGTCACTGCTTTACAAAAGCACAATTGCCCTGCCCATGCCGCCTGGCATATTGGCGATAGTTTTGAGGAAGACTATCAGGCTGCTAAAGCCGTTGGGTTAAGGGGAATCTGGTTAAAAAGAAATTAGCGGCCTGCTCTGTCTACCCTTTCCCTATCCTTCCTCTCCCCGGCTACTCTTCCGGCTAAATCGGCTATCCTGCAACGCGCTACCAATGCCTTTGATAATGCCGCGGCCGATCAGACCAATGCCGCGACCAATGACCTCGGTGAGAATGTAAACTACACCGCTCCCCAGAAAAGAGACGGCAGACCGCATCCGGGGGGCGATCGCATCTCGCGTTTCCAGCGCCAGGGTAACGGCAAGACGAATGCCCGATAGTTCATCCATTTCCTGATTGCGGGGAGAGTAGATGGAGGTTTTGGTGATGCCTTGCTCCTGCAGGATAAACAGGGTGTAACGACTTTCAAAAATAGCAGTGGGTTCGCCAAAGTACTTTTCGATCCGGTACTTCCAGGACAGGTTATTGCGGAACCGTTCAATTTCACGGGTGGACAGCAGGCGGCGATCGTAAAAATTCTGCTTGACAGCCACTACATTACCAAATCGATTCAGCAACGGTTGGATAACGGCATTAGCCACCTGAATAATCAAGTTCTGGAGTAAATCTTCCAGACGGGTCATGGCTTCAATGGTGCCCACACTGTATAAAGTTTCGTTAATCATGATCGGAGCTTGATACAGCAGGTGGGCCAAAAAATCTGTCACTTCGGGAATTTTATTGAGAATAGAGAACTGCACAATCTCTGCATCTTGCAACAGGATATCTACCAGATCGATCGCAGGTGCAGTCAAACTTTCCACCGGAGAATGGGTGAGTTGCAGGGTGGCATAACGACCAAAAAAATCTTTGGTGGCCGCTTCCCATAAATCCTGAAGAATGATTTTTCGTTTGGCAGGCAACTGATCTGGTTCCAGTTGGGAAAAGCGCAAGTCATCGAGAATCTCTTCTAGTTGACGCAGCACGATCGACAGCAACTCTCGTTTTTTTTCTTCTCGCAAAATATCGATTTCCAACGGAGTATCTGTCAGGTTTCGCAGACCAGATTGTAACCGGGCAAAGGTGGTATCAAACAGGGCCGCCTGGATGCTACGTAAACTATTACTGGTTCCGGGTCGCAGCAGGATTTGTTGAGGGAGGGCGGAAACGGCTTCGGACTCCGGGAATCCGTTGGGTTGACTGGGTGGAGGAAGCGGAGAAGGGGATAGAGGAGGAGGAGGAGGGGGGCGACGATCGCCTGCGGCAGATTGAGTTGGCTCCAGACGATCGCGGGTTGGGGTTAGCAGCCGATTGACGACCCAGCGAGCCGCCCGGAGTTCTCGTTGTCGTCCTAGTAGTATCCATTGATCAATGAGGGACAAGGGCAAAGCCGCAAGTTGCTCGTTGACCTGGGCGATCGCAGCATCAATCTGGCGCAATCCAGAACGGCGGATATTATAGCGGAGGCGGGTGAGGGGGGCAGGGGGAGGAGAGGAGGAGGGCAGGGGGAGAGTTTGGCAGGGTTGTCCGGTAGCGACCTGGCGGATGGCGGTGACGAGGTCGGCGATCGCGATCCCTTTCTGGCAATACCCCATAATTCCCATTTGCAGAATGGTGGGTAGGAGAGGGGAGTCGGGAATGGCAGTCAGTAAGAGAATCGGCAGGTTAGGATAGTGGGTTTTGACGTATTGACAGAAGGCTAAAGATGCGGACTGGCCATTGGCTAGAAGCGGGAAATCCAGACTCAGGAGCATGACCTCCAGGGGGCGATTTTCCGGTTCAACCTCTCGCTCGGCAAGGCTGAACCAGGTTTGGAGTTGGTGCTCAGCGGTGGCGATCGAGTCTGCTTCCCAAACAACGTGCAAGTCGGGATAGGCACTGAAACAGGTCAATAGTCCCTGTCGGAAAATCGGATCACTATCGACAAGCATCACGTTGATTGAAACAGGTGCAACAGGATTCATCAATCAGGTAGGCCGAAAGAGTCAGTAGGACTATTGTAGGGAGAGAATTGTGGATGGACGTGCCTGCTCCCGGATTGCTCCAATACTGTACTGCTCCCGGATTGCTCCAATACTGTACTATCGATCGCAATCTCTCGCATGTCTCTCATGCATCTGTTCTTGTTATTGCTTTGGATGGCGATCGCGGCCATCTTACGATTTACCAACCTGACTCTGAAGCCGCTCTGGACAGATGAGTTTTCAACGCTAGTATTCAGCTTGGGCAATAGTTTTTTGACCATTCCCCTGGATCGGGCCATCTCCCTGATGGAGTTGCTACAACCGCTGCAACCCAGCCCTCAGTCCAGCATCCAATCTGTCCTGACGCATTTATTTACCCAGAGCAACCATCCACCCCTTTATTTTGTGCTGTCCCACCTCTGGCTCAAAAACTTTCCAACGGTGAATGGTTGGGTATCAGTGGGGGCAGCTCGTGGCTTGTCTGCCCTGTTTGGAGTGCTGGCCGTACCCATGACGTTTTATCTGGGTTGGTTGGCATGGCGATCTCGTTTAGCTGGACATCTGGCGGCTCTGCTGATGGCGCTGTCTCCCTTTGGTATTTATCTGGCGCAGGAAGCCCGTCATTACACCCTGGCGATTCTGTGGATTTTGGGATCGCTGGCCTGTCTGGTGAAAACGACTCATCTTTTGCGCGATCGTCGTTCCCTTCCCCTCTGGCTGGGGCTGGTGTGGGTAGGAGTGAATGGGTTAGGAATTGCGACCCATTACTTCTTTATCCTGACGTTGGTGACAGAAGCGATCGTGCTGACAGGATTACTGCTACTACCCAATTCCGCACTCAGACCAGGATTGCCAATTGCATCCTGCAATCAACACTGGTTGGTAGCAGTAGCAGGTGGAACACTGGCAACAGGTCTTGCCTGGATTCCCATGTTGCTCAGTATTCGAGGTACGGAGTTAACCCGATGGATTAGTCGGGGAGAATTTGACTCCTCCACCTGGATTGATCCGCCGATCCGGACGGTTGCGGGCCTGGTTTCAATGGTCTACCTGTTACCCATTCAGGGAGTACCGGCAGCGATCACTCTCCTGTCTGGCCTGGGGGTTGGGATAGCGGCTTTGGGAACCGGATGGATGATGCTTCAGGGTTTACCGCTGCAAAAAAAACTTCCCAATTATGAGTTATTTGCCATAGACCAGGATCCTCTGATACAGGGGAGCAGGGGGGATCGACGTAAAGGATGGGCCATCAACAATGCTCAAGTTGAAAGGCTCTCTCAGGCTCAGTTGTCTCTGCAGGTGCTGGGTGGGTATGGGGCAGCGGCGATCGCGCTTTCCCTGATCCTGACCTATGGGTTTGGGGTGAACTTTGCCAATGTGTTCCGCTATCAGTTTTTCTATTTTCCAGCCGTGATCGTGATTGTGGGTGCAGGGCTGGCTGGACTTTGGCAGCAAAAGATTGTAGATTTTAGATTGTGGATTCTGGATTGGAAGGTGCCCTGGACAATTGGACTGGTTTGCTTACTTAGTTTTTTGGGAGGGCTGACAGTAGTTGCCGATCTGGGATATCAGAAAACTCATCGACCAGATGTTGTGGCTGAGGCTATTAGCGCATCCTTTCAAGCTCCAACACTGGTAGCGATTCCTTATAAAACACATGGCCAGACGGGGCGGTTAATGGGCATTGCCTGGTCGCTGTGGCACCAGCATCCGAACCAGGCCCAGCAGATTCAGTTTTTGCTAAATCAGATGCGGGAGGGAGATGAGCAGCAGGCGATCGCACCTCTGCAAAGTACTCTAAAGCAACTTCCCCGACCGCTGGATGTCTGGCGCATCAATTTTAGAAGCGAGTTGAATCCTTTATCTCACACTGTTTTGACGCAAGCGGGCTGTACCCCCAAATCACAATTGTTGTCCGTCGATGGCTATCGCTATCAATCCTATGCGTGCCAGTGACAGGTGGAGAGTTGGTTGGCTGACAAAACTCTCTCACCCTCACCCCCAACCCCTCTCCCGCTCTGGGAGAGGGGGAGATCCGATTCCAGTTCCCTCTCCCAAGTTGGGAGAGGGCTAGGGTGAGGGTGGTTCGGGCGACAACGCAAAAGATTTGTCAGTCGATCAGGGTGAAGAGTCCAAACCATCAAGCCAGGGGGGGAAAGTAAACCAAGTCCAGCCAGAGAACGGTCGTTTTCTCATAGGGGAAAACTATGGTTCTGGGCTTGGATAAGGTTTAATGAGCCTCTTGATCGATTGTGATTCCCAGGTTCTTCAAAACAGGGCTTGACCGTACAAAAACCGGCTATCGAAGCTTACCGCAGCCGCTTCATCCAGGGTATCGATCGCGATCGCCAGCGGCACCAATGCTCTGGGAATTGACCCATCCGGACTGTGAAAGAAACAGGCTGTTCGCTCTGCCAGATGAGCCAGACTATCGGCTCTGAGAGATGAACCGATGCGATCGTCTAAGGTCATTTCCAGCACAGCTTTCAAAGACAGTTGCCGTGCCAAAGTGAGATTTAATTGGGGTAAACTACCCGCCTGACAAAAAGCCGACAGGCAGGTTGGCCCGCCATCATGATTGATGATTCGCATGCCAAACTGATGATACAGAAACTGAGGCAGGTTTTGCAGGTCAATCTGGTGGGGGGCATGATTGGGGGAAAAGGTGATCAGAATCTGCTCAATCCGGTGGGCTAATCCATAGGTTGCCGCCCGTTCCCTGAACCGACTGGCACCAACCTCACTGGTCAAAATGTACGCCTCAATGGGGTGCCCATCAGGATCGCTTTGATGGAAGATCGCGGCTTCTAACAAATCGGGTGAGGTCGCCTGTCCCGATTGAGACACCACAATTTGAGCTGGATAGGTTCGGTCTGACAGGTAGCCCAACTGTTGCACAGCTCGACGCTGGTGAAGAAGATAGGTGAGTAAATCGAGAGCGGCCTGTTGGAGATGGGGCCAGCGTGTGGGATGGTAGGGCTGCCAGATGTAACCAGCGTATCCGGGACGATCGATTCCTTCTGCACGAACCGTATTACTGCCAATGATGACCGCATCCGCTAGTCCATATTGCAGGGCTAATCGATAGGCATCCATCAGATTACCATTCGCAATTAACCATCCACCAGGTAAGCCGTTGATGGTGTAAATCTAATGCTGAACGGCATAAAGAGACGTCGGTTGACCATGGTTCAGGACAGGGGCTGTCCAACCCTGATCTCTGGGACGCAGGACGGTCATGCCGAGAATCATCGCCCGACCTGTTGCGATCGGGTCTTCTAGTAAGGGGAAATCACCTTCTGGATGAATGGCCTGTAATTCTGGAATCAGGGGCAATCTGATAGCGATTCTTGCTTCATCTTCATGAATTGTTTGATGTTTTAACCGCACTGCAATGGTCATTTAGAGACTATGATCAACACACTTAGAACATCATCCAGTAAAAACGATGTTTCATAAAATCTTAGTTCCCCTGGATCATTCTTCGATGAGTCAGGATTTGTTTGAAAAAGCATTGGCTCTGGCTGTTGCATTGAAAGTAGATTTAATGTTGCTGTGTTCTCTCTGGAGAAGAATCAGATAGCCCTCTACTCATTCTTCCTAGAGCTGATAATATTTATTGGGTACCGGGCAGCAAGGTCAATCTGGAACTCTGGAAAAAACAATGGGAGCAGTATGCTGCGAAATCGTTGCAGACCTTGCAGGACTTTTTATCCCAGGCTCAAAGGCAGGGGGTTCCTACCGAAGTGCAGCAAATGCCTGGTAACGTGGGACGAGCCATTTGTGATATGGCTACCAATTGGGGGGGGCTGACTTAATTTTGATAGGCAATCGGGGACACACCGGCCTGAAGGAATTGTTTCTGGGCAGTGCGAGTAATTACGTTCTGCACCACGCCCCATGTTCAGTTCTGACGGTGAAATTGGCTGCACCAGTGAATGCCTGAACCAGGCCTGACTGAGCATTTATCTTTAAAGGGTGACAGCGGCTGTCCCTCGATCGCTACGCAAACCCCTGATTGACTGACAAAAGTTCTGAAAGGCTCAAGTCTCTATTGTTAGCCCGCTCTCAAATAAATTTTGGGCTAACAGCACAAGTCCACTCAAATGGACTGAAGTTCTTGTCCAGTCGTCTTTAGATAACTTTAGCCATGAGCCAGGAAATTGATTCCCTGGTAATGCAGCGGGTGTTCAGGAGATTTATCAGTCAACTAGCTCCAACCCTGAAGCTGTTAAACGAATAAAGGAATTTAGTAAGCCAGGGTTTCTAGCGTTTCTCGGAGGTAACGGCGCACGAGCACATCCAATCCCAGACCATGCAACTGGCTATTGCTGTTACGTTCCAATTGCCATCGACGAAATCCAGAACTGTTGGCGATCGCCTGCTTCAAGCTCTCCCAAATCTCAGAATCTCCGGGCAGGTTTGACGGATCTTTGGATCGATTGCTCATGGATGAAACGCTCTCAAACGAGGAAGGGTTAGGAGTAGCCATAGAGATACCAGTGAGGGGTTGCTTTGAACCAGAGAAGCGACAATTAAAAGCGGTAAACTATTCACCGCTTAACAAAGCATAACGCACCTATTCTGAATGATTGTGTGTATTATGACACCAATCTCGAGAGGGAGAGGGGATTACCTGGGATTACTTAAGGTACACTTGAGAGTTGCCGCTCCTGGCTGGCTGTTTCGCCGAAATGTTGCATAGAGGTACTGAGATGTTTTAATAAGGTGGCTTCCGGCAATGGCCCCTGAAGATGGCTCCAGGGAAGAATTTGACCCGGTTGCCAATCGTTGTAAACGTAATACTCCAGAGGAGGTAATTTCCCCCGCAGTTCCTTGAAGGCACGACGGTAGCTGCCCAGCGTATCTCCATAATGGCGGGTCAGTTCTAGCAGGTAGGATAATCGTCGATCGCCCCGTGATAGCAAAGCCTGAATCACTGACCAGTTATAGCTTTCGGGACGAAAATCAATGCCCTGCGATCGCAGCTGTTTCTGCAAAAACTGCAGTCGCTTTTCCGCCTGACGATTCACTCCAAACCACTGGAAAGGCGTGTGAGCTTTGGGGACAAACGTACTGCAACCGAGCGTCAGCCGTAGACCAGGAGCCGCTTTTTTCATCGCCCGCATCATGTCCACCGTTTGTTCTAGATCCGTCATTTCTTCGCCTGGAACTCCGGCCATGCCATACAGTTTCAGGTTACTCAGGCCTCCGGCCTTGGCATTAATCGCTGCTTGAATAATTTCCTCGTTGGTTAGCTTTTTGTTGATGATTTGACGTACCCGATCAGAACCACTTTCCACCGCGATCGTGATGGAGCGGGTATCATGCTTCACTAATGTTTCTGCCAGTTTGGGAGTCACGGTATTAGTACGAACAGAGGCAATACTGAGCCGTACCTGATCCTGTTCTGGACGATTCAGGTAATCCAACAACTCCTCAAATTCGGGATGCTGGGTAACAGAGGCTCCCAATAATCCCAGGCGATCGGTGACTTGCAAGCCTCGATCAATGGCAGGAATGAGCGACTGCTCTAAATCGGCTGTGCGGAACGGCAGGGTTAAATAGCTGGCCAGACAGAAGCGGCACATTTCCGGACAACTCCGTACCACCTCAACCATGTAGATATTTTCCCAGGCGGCTTTCTCTGTAACAATCGTCGAGGCAGATAAGGTATTTCCCCGGTAGGTTTGCTTTTCGATGCGATCGGGAATACCCGAATCGATGGGTTGAATCGATCTCACTGACCCATCTTCACCCTCGTAAGTCACCTCATACAGGGCAGGCACATACAATCCCGGCACCTGCGCCAGATGCTTCAGTTGGGTCAGGCGATCGCAATGACGCACTGCTTTGTAGGCCGCAATAAATTCTCCCAGTAGCAGTTCTCCATCCCCCAGCAAAATCACATCGAAGAAGTCGACAAAGGGTTCGGGGTTAGCCGTTAGCACCGGGCCACCGCCAAAAATCAGAGGATGAGAGGAATGAGACGCATTGAGGGGAGATCGGGCCGCTGCCCGTACCGGAATTTGCAAAGACTCCAGCAATCCCAGCACATTCACATAATCCAATTCCCAGGAGAGGGAAAAGCCGATTAATTCCGGGTCGGCAGGTAGAGCTTCTTGAGCATCGGTAAACAGGCGACTGACGTGCAAATCCGATCGAGCCGCCAGGGTTGCCCAAACGACCTGATAACCCAGGCTGGTAATGCCCACACTATATTCATTAGGAAATGCAAAGATAGTGGGAATCGCATCAGATTCTGAAATGGCAGGAGTAAACAGCAGCCTTTCAGCCGCAAAAGGAGCAGACATAAGTTAAGACTTTCCAGGGTTACGAAATAGATCCCGAATCAGACAACGGAAGCCAGGAAATAGATCCTCACAAACCAGTTCGTCTTCTTCAGTCAAAATCTGGGTTTGGGTGGGAGAGAAGTAGATGGTCAACGTGCGATGTTCAGGGGAAATCAACCACACCTGCCGCACACCTGCCGCCAGGTATTCCAACACTTTGCTGGTGACTTTCTCATACAGATCATTAGGAGAAATAATTTCAACGGCCAAGTCGGGGGCAATTTCCCAGATGCCTTCTGGTTCTCCCTCTGGCGGGATGCGATCGGCGGCGACAAAGGAAACATCAGGAAGGCGATCGTTGCGGCCAATTTTGAAGGTGGCATCAGGGCCGTAAACCCCTCCTAACTGATTGGCTTCTACATGCAACCCTAATCTAACAATTAGCCGCGTCCCTACCCCACTGTGTCTAGCTCCTCCCATCACTTTCTCCTCTGGTTGCCCGTCTACGACCTCGTATTCTTTATCTGGATTGAGAGCAACTTCAGTTGAAAGAACCATATCGGCTTGCCAAAATCTGTTTTATGAGAAAGTCTAAAACCAATCTATCGCAGTACTGTGGCGATAACCTGAATCCCCCTGAAAGGGCTTAGGATTCGGCCATAAGGTCTATAAACTAACCTACAATACTCTTGCCGAATGCTACGCCTCTACCAATGTTTGCCCATGAACGATGACGGCAATGCTCAATCTGCAAGATGTTTTTGAGTTGGTCAATCACCAATTCCACAATGGCGTGACGACGCAGTAACAGCCAGTCAATCAACAGCATCAGTAGTCCCTTTATGCTGTGTCGCAGTCAGGTGATCAGCCGTACTCTCAACGTTTTCCACAGACGCAACGCCAAGGGGACAGAGAGATTCCCTTTATCCCCACTTTGCCTACTAACCGTTTGATCTGCTCTGCCCTTTTCTTCTCCCAAACTGACGTTAACATATCACTGGAACATGATTTGGTTGCAAATCCCTTAGAGGATTTCCACTGTACCTTGTTGTCCATCAATTCGGATCAGTTGGCCGTCGTGCAAGCGCTGAGTCGCATGAGGGACATCCATAACTGCTGGAATGCGGTATTCTCTGGCGACGATCGCCCCATGAGAGAGCCGTCCGCCCACTTCGGCAATTAAACCTCCCGCTCTAGCCAACAAGGGTGCCCATCCGGAGTCGGTATAGGGGACAACAACAATCGTATCTCGTCCCACTTCTGGCAACCCATCCAGGCTGTTGACAATCCGGACGCGCCCCTCGGCCTGTCCGGGGCTGGCTCCAATCCCTTGAATTTGCTGAGAAGCCTTCCAATGGCGATGGAGCAGGGGTACGGGTGGATCCTGGCCATAGACTAGAAAGGGCACAGCTTCCAGTTGGCGATCGTGCTCCAGAATGGATTTTCGTTGCGCAATCAAGTCGGCTAAGTTCATGTTCAAGGCTAACTGCTCCTGATCAACCAACGATCGAATCTCGCTGAGCTCCAGGAAAAAAATGTCCCCTGGTTCCTGCAACCACCCTAATGTTAACCAGTGCTGCTCTAAAGCCACAAAGCTCCAGCGCAATTCTGCTAGTAGCTGACTGTAGACCTCTGTTACCCGGCCCTTCAGGTCAAATCGGCGTTGTAAACGCTTCACGTTCCTGCTTTTTGGGGAATGTTTGGCGGGTGTAGGGGGTGGATTCAGACAAAACTGAGCAAACAGATCCCGAACGGGTTGGGGGTCTTCTTTCCAGGTGGGCACGGCAATATCGGTTCCCACTTCACTCAAATACCCGTAGTAGTTTATCAACTGGTCAAATCGGGTGAGAATAGCTTGACCTTCCGGCCATTGAGCCAGGGTAGAGAATAATTTCGAACGTTGAATTTTAAATTTTGAATTGTCCTGAGTTGTATTCAAGAGCGCAAATTCGGCGTGCTGTTCCAGAAGGCGACGGGCATTGAGTGCTAATTCCTGGAGCGATCGCAGGGCAGCGACTTCGGGGGTGGCACTGTTATCGAGATCGTCTGCATCCACTTTAGCGATCGCTTTTCGCAGGGCAGCACTGAGAGGGGCCAGGATGCTGTAGTAGGTAGCCTGTTGCAACCAGCCCAAAATCTCATCAATCCGTCTTAACAGGGCACCAGGGGAAAGACCATCCACGGGTTGATGAGACAGTTTAGCTAAAGCTGGGGTAAAGGTTTGTCGATCGTCCCGCTGAAAATCGGCTTCTAACCGCCATTCCCGACGAGCTAATCGGAGCAATCCTGGAAGATTCCGTAAGGTCGAGTGTAAGGGAGGCTTACTGAACTTAGCACCCCTGGTTAAAAACTCCAGGCTTTCGGAAGGCAACCCCATTAATCGAAAAATCTGGCCCAGCAAAGAGGCATTGAAATAGGCACGGGAATAATGCAGGGTGGCTGTTTCGTTAAAATCCAGTCCTCGCGATCGTGGCCCCAGAACGATGGTGAACAGATCGCCCCAAACCCCACAGGTGAGCGGACGATTGATTGACCAGGTGAGCGGTCGAATTAAGCCCGGAATCACTTCAGCCGCAATCTTCCGCGTCCAGATTGGCATCAAGGTAGTGACTGGACGGGCCTGCAATAGCCACAGCGTTTGCCCATCGTAAGTCCACTCAATGTCCTGGGGAACATTGCCAAACAGCGTTTCCAGATGGCGAGCCAAATAAGCCACTTGCTGGATCAATCGGGGTGGGAGATCACCCGTTCCTTCGATGGTTAGGGTCAAATGATCGGGCATCAGCCAAGGCGCTTTCCGATTTCCAGGTGGCTGGTCTTGCGGCATTTCAAAAGCCACATCATCCACCAGGACTCGATAAGTTTCAGGAGTGACTCGCCCTGAAACTACCTGACTGGCATTTCCAGGGAGCGCTTCAATCACGACCGAATTGCCCTGGCGAGCGATCGGATCCCGGCTGAACGCCACTCCAGAAAACACCCCCTGAATCTGCTTTTGTACCAGAACGGCTATTGACGTATCCGGCAGATCCCGATCGCGGCGGTACTGCGTGGCGGCAGCTTGATTGTAGGACGCAAAGCAGCGAGTAATGGCGGGTTCCAGGGCGGCTCGGCTGGTAATGTTCAAAATGCTTTCATACTGTCCTGCCGCTGAAGCAATTTCGGAATCCTCTCCTACGGCAGACGATCGCACAATCAATGGCTTTTGGGGGGAAGGATCCAGTCCATTGACTAAAGGTTGGGGATCATCTCCTGCCGCCAGTACCCAACCAGAAGGCACAGGATAGCCTAGCCGTTTGAGAGCAGCCAGAGTGGCCGCTTTGGAACCAAACTTATGCACATCCAGGCGATCGTCCAGACTGCGAATGCCGCGTTTCCCGCTAAAAAAGCGAAACACAGCACGAGAACCTAACTGAGCCGAGTGAGAAGCCATACTCAAATCATCCGGAATTTTGGTATAAATCCAACCCAGTAAAACAGCCAGGACGATCGTGGCCAGAATCAATTCCAGATCCTGAGGATGGAGGAGTGCGGCAACTAATGGAAACAGGACGAGAATGCCAAATTTAGCCTGTCGGCGTTCTCGCAAGATCGTAAAGCTGATGCCACCAATTAGAAATACCAGGCCCGCCACTCTGGGATCATGGATGACATACCCCCAGACCACATTTGTTGTCCCCGCTCCCCGACTAATCCAGTAACGCCCCACCACCAGAGCGATGAGAGCCACGATCTCCCAAACAGGATCCGCCGGAAAAAATGCACGTGCCAGGAGAACCGCTACTATCCCCTTAAATGCTTCCGAAAGAACAGCCAGGATCCCAACTAGACGACCGCCATGATAAAAGGCAGCAGAAATGCTGATATTACCTGTACCTAAGCGGGTGAGCGATCGCCCCGTCAAGAGCCGGGTAATCCAATCAATCAAAGGCAGCCCCCCTAACAGCGGACACACCCCAAAAATAATTAGCGCTCCCCAGACCTGCGTTAACGTCATACGCTCCAGCTACTACATCCCAGCATCCTTCGTTTTACTGTATCCGATCGCATGACAAAAGGGCGCTCTCTCGGAGGGAGCGCCCTTTCAGGTAGATAATCTGAATGGGATTAACCGTTGATTTGAGGAGCGGTCAGCGCCACGGGAGTCGCTTCACCCGCC
>NZ_JBRAGO010000083.1:0-20071 GCF_052746595.1 Leptodesmis sp. | reverse complement strand
TCCAAGTCCAGAACCGTAGTTTCTCTTATAGAAAAACGACCGTTCTCTAGCTGGAGTTGATTTAGAAACCAGATTATCTAGAGGAGTACACCCCGGCTAGGGATTTTAAAAGCACAAAAGTGTAGGAGTCCTGACTGATGGCCTGGGCGTAGGAGGCGGTGAGATAGGGGCGATATTCAGCGCGATCGGCCAGATAAACCTGGAAAAATGCCAGATTCAATGTTTTGAGATAGATTTTTGCCGCTTCGGGAGCCTTGAGTGTTACCGCATCTGCACCGGCCTGATCCATCGTCTTCAGCGTTCTCAACGCATAAAAATTGAGATTCAGGTGATCAATCCCTTCGGCCACTACCAGATATTTGTCCGGTGTGCGTAGCCCATGGAAGCCAGGTAATTGTTCTAATACGAGAGAACTGAAAATATCTTTACTGACGGCTCCCCAGAGCACGGGAATGGTGATCTGACTCAGCCCACTTTGTCCATACAGACTGTTGCTATCGGGGAAGAGAACAGAAGCGGCCTTGATGCGTGGATCACGAAAGTCATAGTCTTTGTGCGGCAGTTGCAACGCCTGACATTGCACCAGCAGCGACAGATTCACCAGATTCTTTTGGGGACTACAATCGGCGGCTAACTGATGAAAATTCATGCGGGCACCTGCCACAGCCAGAGCGGTATCCCCCCCAAAGGAATTCCCGAAAATACCGACTTGCTCGAGGTTGAGTTGATTCTTGAATTCAGAAGGGTTGAGCCGCTCCAGTTCATTCAACAGATAGGTGATATCCAGAGGACGATCGATAAAGGCAGTGGCTTGAAACATCTCTCTAGACATCCCCTTGAGGAATGCCTGCTGCTGCAAGTCATCACTACCAGGGTGCTGGGGAATGGCGATCGCAAATCCATAAGAGGCCAGATGTTGCGCCAGATAGTCATAGAGATCCAACCGAGTGCCAATGCCATTGGTGAATACAACCAGGGGGCTGGAGCTTCCTTCGGGCACATTGGGGAGGTAAAGATCGACGATAAACTGCCGCTGGCGGCTATCATCTTGCAGCGTCCTGGTTTGCTTAACGTACTGATATGGGCCTGGATCTTGCAGGTTGGGCAATTTGCCAAAATCGATCGCTGGCTCTGTAGCTTTAATGGCTGAAAAGGTTTGTTTTAAGGTGGTGATGTAGATTTCAGTTTCCTGCATTAGTGCAGAAATCTGGTTCCACTGCTGCAAGATCCGCCTAGTATTCAGCCGGATATTCGTCGGAAATTTTTGCAGAAACCCGATCGCACTGAAGCCATTGGGATCAGCCGCAGCTTGAATCAGTGCAGCCCGAATCCCATAAAAGCCATTTTGGTTGGCGGGAGCCTGAATCAGTTCTCCCAGGTACATCAGCAACTGCTCCCCTAAAGATGAGTAGAAAAACTGTGCCATCAGGACGGGGCTGAATTGATAGCGGGAGGTCAGAAAGCTGCGAAATTTCTCTCGTTGTTCTGGTTTCAGGCGATTGATTAAAAAAGCCAGGTCAGAGTTAACAGTCCCGTCTTTGGCAAAGGCTGCCAGCGATCGCACAGAAACGGAAAAATCTAGCGGGCCATAGTTAAAGTTGACACGCTCAGCCGCTTTTACCGGGGAAACTACCGATCCGATGAATGATGCGGAAAGCAGCCCTAGCGCAAAGTCAACTATTTTTCGATGCATACTTGACTACCTACCTTGGGGGAGAAATTTGGGGCTGCAACTAGAAGCTGCTCGGTTTGTCATTAAAGGATCCTTGCCTGTTAAGCTGCTGTCTTGATAACGATCTTAAGGGCTATACGGCAGAGTCGGATGATGAGAACTGGGCCATTACTCAATTTATTCAATTTGCGATCCATAGGGATGGCCAAAATAAGCCTTGAAGTCAGGCCAACTCTGACTGAAAGAAACTTTGATCCTCCGGCACAGATAGATGGGAGTGTGACGTTTAAGGCCAACTACATGGGCGTGCGTCACAGTACCCACCTGCTCAACCTGGTTGAAGAGTTGCTGGAGGTAATTGCGATCGCCTCCTAAACTAATCACCTGTTCCCCCGAATAATGCCGATAACCCCAAAAATAAAAGGTATGGGCACCACTGATGCCTTTCGGTAAACCATAGCGAGGGCCGTAGAAATCGATCGCTGCAGCATCCTGGTACTCCCAGGACAGGATCGCCGTTTGAGCCTGTTCGCTGGCTGGTAACTGATGATAAACCTGGCTAACCTCGGCCACTCTATCTTCCCAACCCAGCATGTCTCTGAAAAGTAACGGTGCTTCTTGAGCCGTTAATGTTGCATCGGAGCGATCGGGCAGGGAATAGATGGATGAGTAATAGCTCGAAATTTGCAATAAAGTCTGCATGGGCAACACAGGCAGCGTCATAGGCATCATCAGGATGGTGCTGAACAGCAACACTCCAGGGATAATCGCCTTGAATAGCTGCCGGCCCTTGACCCACTGCTCAACCACGATCGCCCCGCTCGCAAATAGCATCGGGTAAAGCGGAACCAGGTAATAAGACTTGCCTTGCAACAACAGAAACACCCCATACGTAATCACAAAGATCCAACCAAACAGGCGATAGGGTTTGCCCTCTTTAGACAGTAAATAAAAATAAAGCCCAGCCAGCCAAATGGGCAGAGCTAACAGATGCATCATTAAGATAGGTTGCACCAACAGATCAATGATTGAATCGGGGAATGGCTTTTTGCTATACAAATTTGCAGCATTTTGTTGCTCTAGAAACGGCCAGCCATGTTGAGCCTGCCAGATGAGAGTAGGAATAAACAGAACGATCGCAATCACTCCTCCCAACCAGAACCATTTCTTTGAAAGCACCTGTCACTGTGTGATCCATAGCCCTATCACGGTACTCAAAGCAAAGAAGAACATGGAAAACTTATTCAGCAAACCAATACCAATCACAACCCCAATGAGTAGCCATAACCGGGGTCTGCGGTATTTGATGCAAATTAGAATTAGATAACTACATAAAGTCCAGATCAGTGGCTCAAAGGCATTCATGGTTAGTATCGTATGCATCGCCAAAAAGTAAGGCGATACCACCACCAACAGCGCCGCCAGATATTGAGCAAAGCGTCCTCCACCCAATTCGCGAGCGATTAAGCCAGTGAGAATGACCAGCAATGCTCCTGCGATCGCTGGAAAAAGTCGAATTGAAAATAGGGAATCACCCATCAGCGATCGACTGAAGTGGGCGACGACTGCAACCAGGGGAGGCAACTCTGCATAGCCCCAATCTAATCTATCTCCACAAGCCATGTAATATAGCTCGTCCAAATGGTAGCCATATTGCCCATTGGTTGCAAAATGCAGTATTAACTTCAGCAATGCGAGAACCCAGAGGACGGCAAAATCACTCCTCAACCACTGAATTACCTGCTTTTGCATCAGCAACCTCTACACCACCAGAATCGGCTACGTCCAATAGAGCAATTGGGCTGGAGGAAATCGAGCCGCAATCTCTCGCTCAAAAAATTGGCGTAGTGTGTTCATCGTATCGACATCATGGATATATTGCAGCCCCCAAACTTGTTTCGCTTCACTGATCGCAGAGATTCATCTATGTCCAGCTATGTCTGTTGTGAAACAAATCCAGCAACTTATCTACCCTATCCGGTTCCCTCATCCCCCATTCACAACAAAAGGGGAGTGCTATATGACACTCCCCAAAATTGTCTTAGTTTACCTGAAATTGGTGCCTCTTCTTCAGGGCGTACAGCCATACGCCCCACCGAGGAAATTACCTTAGCTAGCCGCCGGTTGATACAGATCGTAAGCTGACCAAACGGTTTCTGGAGCTTCAACAGCTTGAACAAAACGCCCTAATACCGAGAGTTCTCGCTTTTCAGTATGCAAGCGATCGCGCCGAATCAGTTGACGGCAGGTTTCCGTGACGGTTTCTGCCTTGGCAGCAGCTGCTTTGGGAGTCCCACCTTGATAATGAACTCCGCGATAAATCAGTTCATACGGTTCTCCAGCAATTGCAGCTTGAGGAACCATTGCTGAGTCTGCAACTCCCGTTTGGTAACGCACTCCACGATAGATAAGTTCTAGAGCAGGATGGGTGGCAATGGGTTGAGTTGCAGTGCGGAAATTCACTGCCGCTCCCCGATACTTACCAGCCAGACCCGTTGGAGCTGTTTCAACGGTTGCAGGAGCATAATTGTAGCTAACGCCACGGTATAAAAGCTTCATAGGATTCGCCTCCAGATGTTGCGATGAATGTGAAGGCGCGTTCCTTCGGGAAAATTCCCTACTTCCGTCTCCTTGCTATGTGTGATCAGATCTTTGTGATCAAGCTTTCTCTGTGATTGAGCTTTTTTGTGATCGAGCTTGGAGATGAACGATTTTTACATTTCCAGTATACCTTTTCTTTCCATCAAAAGATCACCCCAGTGGATGAATCCAATGAGTGAAAGTATGGAGTCTGGTGAGTAGGGTGGGGACAGACCTGCGAGGTCTTATTGGGATGCAAGGGTCAGTGTTCAAATGCCCCGTGCTGCATACTCTTTGGGTTTCTCCTCGTAGTCCCGCTGGTAATTTGGTATGTTTTCATTCCCCGGTGAAACCACTTCAACCACCAGCACCGAATTCGGCATGGCTAAAGTAATGAGTGATTTGAGTTTCCCAGGGTTTGAAACTATGGAACGATCGCCCACCGTACACAATGAGGTAAGCATCTGGTGCTAAAAGATAAGTGCGATCGCTCGATCTTGTAGGATGAGTTAGGCCTAGCCGCAACCCATCAGATTCCTGTTTCATCATTTTTCTTGACGATCGTCTTGCTTGATCCTCTAACTTCTGGCTCCCTTTGCTGTTATGATTTTTCCTGATTTTTCTCAGTTCTCTGCCCTGGCACGTGAAGGAAACTTTGTTCCGGTGTATCAGGAATGGGTCGCCGATCTGGATACTCCCGTTTCCGCCTGGTATCGCGTCTGTGCCGGACAACCCTACAGTTTTTTGCTGGAATCCGTAGAAGGGGGAGAACGCATCGGGCGCTATAGCTTACTGGGGTGTGACCCACTCTGGGTACTGGAAGCCAGAGGCAATAGAACTACCCAAACCTACCGTGATGGTTCTACACAGGTCTTTACAGGTGATCCATTTGCAGCCCTCACTCAGTGCCTGAAACCTTACCATCCCGTGAAGCTGCCCCAATTACCCCCAGGAATCGGTGGCCTATTTGGATTCTGGGGCTATGAACTGATTCACTGGATTGAACCTCGTGTTCCCATCTATCCCGCCACTGCAGAGGATCTGCCCGATGGCCTGTGGATGCAGGTGGATAATTTGTTGATTTTTGATCAGGTCAAACGCAAAATCTGGGCGATCGCCTACGCTGACTTGCGCGATCCCAACACTGACTTGCAAACCGCCTATCAGCAAGCCTGCGATCGCGTCTCCCATCTCGTCAACAAACTCCAATCTCCCCTCTCCGAACAAGCCCGCCTCTTAGCATGGCACCCCCCCTCCTCTCTCCCACCCCCACCATCCCCTGCTTCCTCCTTTCCTCCCTTCTACGCTAGCAACTTCACCCCGGAAAACTTCTGTGCTGCCGTTGAAAAAGCCAAAGCTCACATCCGGGCAGGTGATATTTTTCAGGTGGTGATCTCGCAGCAGTTATCAGCCGAGTACAGTGGTGATCCCTTTGCCCTGTACCGATCGCTCCGGTTGATTAATCCCTCGCCTTACATGGCCTATTTCAATTTCGGCAACTGGCAGATCATTGGTTCTAGTCCGGAGGTGATGGTGAAGGCCGAGCGGGGACACAATCCAGACGATCCATTGATTGCCACGGTGCGGCCGATTGCGGGTACTCGTCGTCGAGGACAGACCGCCGCTGAAGATAGGGCATTGGCCAGTGATCTGCTCCAGGATCCCAAGGAAATTGCCGAACACGTCATGCTGGTTGATCTAGGTCGGAATGACTTGGGCCGGGTGTGCATGAATGGCACGGTGAAGGTCGATGAGTTAATGGTGATTGAGCGCTACTCTCATGTGATGCACATTGTCAGTAATGTGATTGGTAAACTGGCTCCCGGTAAAACGGCCTGGGATCTCTTGAAAGCCTGCTTTCCAGCGGGAACTGTGAGCGGTGCGCCTAAAATTCGGGCGATGCAGATCATTCATGATCTGGAACCGTGTCGTCGCGGGCCGTACTCCGGTGCCTATGGATTTTATGACTTTGAAGGACAGTTGAATACAGCGATCGCCATTCGTACTATGGTTGTGCGTCGCCAACCAAATGGTCAGCATCAAGTAAGTGTGCAAGCGGGGGCCGGACTGGTGGCCGATTCAGTCCCCGAAAAAGAATACGAAGAAACCCTCAACAAAGCCAGAGGATTACTGGAAGCCATTCGATGTCTGGGCGAATAGCCATTCCTGATTCATCTGCTGATAGCTAATCTTCTGATAAGACGAGTTCCAGGCCCCAATTCCCATCACGTCGTATACTCTGCATTGATCTTGACGTAATCGTAGCTGAGGTCGCAACCCCAGGCTGTACCAGTGCCAGCGCCAGTACCGACTTTGACTGAGATGAGTACGGTATCGTCTTTCAGGTAGGCTCCTTCAGCCGCTTTTTTCAAATAGGCATTCGCCGCAGCCCGATCGAACGGTTGTGGTTGTCCGTGTTCCATCATCAAGAAGTCGCCCAGCTTAATTTGCAGGTCTTCTTGATTAAAAGGAACTCCTGCCCGTCCAGCCGCTCCGGCAATTCGTCCCCAATTCGGATCGCGGCCGAAGATAGCAGATTTGACCAGGGAGGAGCCAGCGATCGTCCGGGCAATCTGACGAGCAGCCGCATCATCACTGGTACCAGACACTTGCACTTCAATCAGACAGGTGGCTCCTTCCCCATCGCGGGCGATCGCCTTTGCCAGATGAATGCACACTGCCGTCAGCATCGCTTCCAACTGATCGGCTTCCGGGCCAGGTTCTGTAATTGCGGGAGTGCGAGATTCCCCATTCGCCAGCGCCAGCACCGTATCGTTGGTACTGGTATCCCCATCGACTGTAATTTGATTGAAACTTTTGTTAACGGCTCGACTCAGCATTTCCTGCCAGAGATGGGGAGATACCGCTGCATCACAGGTAATGAAGCCAAGCATGGTAGCCATGTTGGGGTGAATCATGCCCGCCCCTTTGCAAATGCCCCCAATCCGGATTGGCCGATCACCAAACTGACCTTCCAGCGCGATCGATTTGGTCACAGTATCCGTGGTGCAAATCGCTTTTGCGGCACTATCGGAACCCGTATCGGACAGCGACTCGACAAGCTTTGGCAACGCCGCTTTCAGCACATCTATCTTGATCCGCTGCCCAATCACTCCTGTAGAAGCCAGCAGGATAGAATCCGAGGGCACCCCTAACACCTGACTTAATGCCTGAGCCGATTCGATCGCATCAATGAATCCCTGTTCTCCCGTGGCCGCATTTGCCTGTCCGGCATTGCAGAGAATGGCACGGGCGCTAGTTTTTTCCCGCAAGCGATCGCGGCAATAATCCACACAGGCGGCCCGCACGACACTGGTGGTAAAGACTCCCGCCGCGATCGCCTCCACATCAGACACGATCAGGGTCAAATCCGGCAATCCCGAAGGCTTCAATCCAGCGGTAATCCCTGCTGCCCGGTATCCCTTAGGTGCGGTAATGCCTCCAGGAATCTCCTGCCAATCTGCCATGCTGTCCTCCGTGTATCCATGCCTGCGACGCGATTATAGCAGGGAGATGGGGGATACAATCGGATTACTCGCAATTGCATTTCTCCTATGCCTTCGCCATTGCCGGGAATGAATCCGTATCCAGAAGATCCTGACTTAGGGACAGAAGTTCATCACTTGTTAATTATTATTCTGGCGGAAACGTTGAATCCTCAATTGCGGCCCAGGTATCGAACTGCTTTGGGGAACTGTCCCTGCAAGTGACTATCGCAGCCTGGTCAGCCGGGGCGATCGCCGTCCTCAAACCGATCCTTCCTCCTCAATTCCATCTTCCCTTGACCCCTCCACCCCATTACTCCCCCTCCTACCCTCCCATGTCTTCCTATCCTGTCATTTACAAGGTAGTCTGCCAAATTCCCTACGGGCAGGTCGCCACCTACGGCCAAATTGCAGAACTAGCTAATTTACCAGGACGGGCACGATTAGTTGGCTATGCTCTGTATCGAGTAGCTCCAGATTCAGGGATTCCCTGGCATCGGGTGATTAATGCCAAAGGGGAAATTTCGCAGTCTCTGGCGCGCTATGGGTCGGATTATTTGCAGCGATCGCTTTTGGCAGCAGAAGGTATCGCATTTGACCCTCAAGGCAAGATCGATCTGCGAAAATATTTGTGGAAACCGACTCTGGAAGGATAGGGGCCGAGGTCTACAAGGTAACTTTGCCTTGACTCTTATCCTTTATCTTTCTTTGGCAAGGAATAAACGAGAGACACTCAAGATTATCGAAAGGATTAAGGGGGGTCGCTTGCACGTAAGATTCTACCCGGATTGTGATTGAAGGTGTAGATAGTGGAAGAGCCATATCTGAGAAGATCTGAGAAGGAAAACTCCTGCGATTGCTATCTAACAGGAAACACCTGACATGATGGGTTTCTGTGGATTCTTCTAAATCTATGGGAGAGATGCGATCTCGTTCAAGATTTCTGGCAATCGGCGATTATTCCTGCCGCTGCTGTCTTGCCTGTTTTACCATTGCGATTAGCGTTTGATGAGCATCTTCAGAATCTTGCAGCACATGATCAAACTGAATGCGAACCGGAGTGGCTGTACCATTCACTTGAACCGTCAACGTCATACCTTCTGGATCAATAGATTGCATTTTGGCCTGAGTTGCCGCCGGTGTATTGCCGTAAACTCTGGCATACAGGGCAACGGCATCCGCATGGTCTTCATTCATGTGCTTGCAAATACGATCGCTCACTTGCGGAGTAATTAGATCAGCCATAGAGATTTCCTGCCTCGAAACGTCCAACATTATCCTATGAAAATGGCAGAAGCCAGAACGGAAATCCCATTTTTATGCCCATTCCAAATTACCTCTCGGAGCGAGGGTCGAAGCTATCTCGTAAACCGTCCCCCAGAAGATTGAACGCCAACACGATGAGGGTGATAAACAGACCAGGAAACAGAATTGTCCACGGAGCAGAGAAAGAGTAGCCTGCTTTAAAGGCATCTGCAACCATTGTTCCCAGTTCTGGGGTGGGAGGCTGGGCACCTAAGCCTAAAAATCCTAGTCCTGCAGCTTCCAGGGTGGCAGTTCCGATCGACAAGCTGGTTTGCACAATCAGAGGGGCAAGGCTGGCTGGTAGGATGTGGTGCCAGAGAATTCGGGGAGAGGTTGCTCCCAGTGCCCGGACAGCCTGCACAAATTCTTGCTCTTTTAAGGACAGCACCATCGATCGCGTGAGGCGAATGTAGATGGGAATTTGCACAACCCCGATCGCAATCATGGTACTTTGCAAACTGGGGCCAGTAACGGTGACAATCGCGATCGCCAATAGGATTGAGGGAAAGGCCAAGAGAATGTCAGTGAGCCAATTAATCACGCCCTCACTAATTCCCCGTCCGTACCCTGCCAGCAAACCCAGGATGACTCCAACAGCTAGTCCCAGTCCTACGGAAGTACCACTTACTAACAACGAAGTGCGAATTCCGTACCAGACCAGGGTGAAAATATCCCGTCCTAATCCATCCGTGCCAAACCAGTGCTGCAAACTAGGAGCAGCCAGCCGAGCCAGGTAATCTCGGTCAGTGGTGGGATCATAGGGACGTAAAATCGGAGCCAACAGCGCCAGCAAGAGCAGGACGATCGCCAGCACTGACCCAATTCTTGCCGCTGAGGAACGCCAGAAGCGCTGCCAATTTCGTTGGGCCAACAAAGTAGTCATCCGAACAGAAGGCTGATGAAGTTTGCACTGACTTGCATCCTACCCATCATCTGCCAGAACTTATGGTCGGAATTCAAAATTCATAATTCATCCTTCAAAAGTATTTCACGCACACTGCCACCTCTGCGATTACCCCTACCTTTCAGATACAAATGCCAGCCAGATGTGGTTTGTTACAGGACTTAGAAAGTTACGACGACAGAATAAGAAGGGCAGGTCACCTTAGCTTGGCATAATCGCCTCCAGCACCTGCTCACAGGTTTGTCCTTGAGCAAACAGCCCTTGCAGCAGATGTAGCAGTTGATGATAAACCCCACGGGTGAGACTGTAGAGCCGTTGTCCCACAGCTTGCTTTTCATTAGCAAACGCAAATCTCTCTAATTTTTTGCTCTGACAAGCCACTTAAGGTCTTATTCTCACTCAGCAGCAGTCCACTCACCTAGCGGCTCACGTGTGCAAATCCCTCTTCTTGCTGCAAGACAGTTTGAACGGCAGCAGCTTGTAAGTCTGGGGGATAGCCATATTTGCGCAGGATGCGTTTGATAGTACGCCTCAGGTCAGCGCGGGCGATTTCTCGGTGTGCCCAATCGACGGTAATGTTCGATTTCAAGCTCATCAATAGTTCATGGGCAATGACTTTGAGCTGATCGTTGCCCATCACTTCTGCAGCGCTTTCATTCTCGGCCAGGGCATCGTAAAAGGCGATTTCATCGGCAGACAGTCCTTGTTCTTCGCCCCGCTGGCGGGCAGCTTTAATATCGCGGGCAAGGTCGATCAGTTCTTGCAGGACTTCCACGGTGCTGATAGCGTTGGTGTGATAGCGGGCGATCGCCTGCATTAAGCCGTGCCCTTGCATGGGTTTATCCACGTACATCGTATGCAGCGAGGGCGCATCAAAGCCGGTGAGCCACATATCCCGCACGATCACCAGTTGCAGGGGGTCTTCTGGATCTTTCAAGCGTTTAGCCAGTCGGTCGCGGCGGGCTTTATTGCCGATGTGGGGTTGCCATTCCGGGGGATCAGCAGCAGAGCCAGTCATCACGATTTTGAGCTTGCCCGCGTTGTCGTCAGGGGAGTGCCAATCGGGACGGAGGGCCACAATCTGATCGTAAAGTTTGACGCAGATGGCCCGGCTCATGCAGACGATCATGGCCTTGCCCTCCAGGGCGGCGATGCGGTTTTCAAAGTGGCTGACCAGATCAGCGGCAACTAACCTTAATCGCTCTTCTGCGCCCACCAAGGCTTGCACCGTGGCCCATTTTTAATTCAGTCGTGCCCGCTCGGTTTGTTCTTCATCTTCAAACAGTTCTTCGATTTCGGCGTCAATCTGGGGCTTTTGATCTTCGGGTAATTCAATGCGGGCCAGGCGGCTTTCGTAGTAGATGGGCACAGTTGCACTATCTGCCACGGCGCGGCTGATATCGTAGATGTCAATATAGTCGCCAAATACGGCGGGGGTGTTGACATCGGTGGCTTCAATCGGGGTGCCCGTAAAGCCAATGAAGGAGGCATTGGGGAGAGCATCGCGCAGATATTTGGCGAAGCCGTAGGCGATTGCTCCGCTGGTTTGATCGACTTTGGCCTTAAACCCGTATTGGCTGCGGTGGGCTTCATCAGCGATCACAATCACGTTGCGGCGATCGCTCAACACCGGATAGGTGGTTTCCCCTTTGGCGGGGGCAAATTTTTGGATGGTGGTGAAGACGACGCCACCGGAGGCACGGTTAAGGATGGCTTGCAAATCTTCGCGGCTGTCGGCCTGTTGGGGTGTTTGCCGAATCAGATCGCGGCACATCGAGAAGGTGCCAAACAGTTGATCGTCCAGGTCGTTGCGATCGGTAATCACCACAATGGTTGGATTTTCCAGTTCGGGGCAGCGCACCAGTTGTCCGGCATAAAAGGCCATCAAGAAACTTTTGCCGGAGCCTTGGGTATGCCAGATGACCCCCACTTTGCGATCGCTTTGGATAGCACTAAGGGCGCGTTCTACTGCCTTTTTGACGGCGTGGAATTGGTGGTAGCCGGCGATGATTTTACGGATACCGGAGCCAGTATCGGCAAAGACGGTGAAGTGTTGGATCAGCTCTAGCAGTCGGTGTTTGGCAAAGACGCCCGCAATTAATTGCGATCGCGCTATGATTTTGCGTGCCGCCAGTCATCGCATACATGCGACCATCGATCAGTTCGTGCTTTTCTAACTGCTGTTCTTCCCAAGCAAAATACTCCTCAGGTGTAAAGTGGCGACCCGGCTCTTTGGCAGCAATCATAGAACTCTCCTAATCCCAAAGTTACCATCTCAGCTTAAAGCTCGTACCCCAGCCCCCGCAAATTCTGCCGAATCGCCGCCTCTAATTTCGCCGACTCCTTAAATTGTTCCGCTGGCTTAGCCGTCAGTTCCGCCATCCGCTCCTCAAAAGGTACATCGTCCTCCTCAGCCACCGCTGCCCCCACATAGCGCCCAGGGGTCAGCACATAATTATGCCCCCGGATTTCCTCCAAACTCGCCGACTTACAGAACCCCGGCACATCTTCATAACCGTTTCCCTCACGCCAGCGGTGGTAGGTATCGGCAATCTGCACCACCTCTACATCGTTCAACTCTCGCCGGGTGCGATCGACCATGTAGCCCTACTTACGGGCATCAATAAACAGAATCTCCCCTCGGCGGTCTCTCAACTTTTTATCCCGTGCCCCGTACGGACGGGTTTGAGTAAGGATTCATCCCGCTCCTCCAGAACCGCCCCATCGCTGGGAAATTCTGCCATCAATGCCTGTCGCCGCGCCGCAAAGTGTCGCTGATATGCTTGAGAAAGATTAGCCCCAAAACAACGTGCTTGTAATCTGACGGCTCCATATTGCCCCGGAGCTTATCCGCCGCCTTGAACAGTTCGGCTTCATAACCAAGGTTAGCACCATTATTAGTCTGAGACGGCGAGGATTTGGGCATCGGGGAGGGGAGCGGTTGTTCACTAAGGAACCATTATATGCAAGGTCAAGCGATCGCCCTGATTAGTCTTTAACTGTAGCGAGATAACCGAGATAACAATGTTGACGATCGACCCGCCGCCTTACAATGGATGATTGCTTGTGCAGTAACTTCCAGAGGAGGCTGACAATCCTTAAGTCAAACAATATAGGCAGGAGGAGATCTGAAGGCTGAGGCTATAATCCTCGATCAGGCCGCGCAAGTATTCAATTTTCTAGAGGCTAGGACAGAGCATGGATAATAAACTGATGCTGATGATTCCGGGACCCACACCCGTCCCCGAACAGGTCTTGCTGGCGATGGCGAAACACCCGATGGGCCACCGGAGCAGCGACTTTTCCGCAATCATGGCAGAGGTGACAGAAGGACTGAAGTGGCTGCACCAGACCCAGAACGACCTCCTAATTCTGACCACAAGTGGTACGGGAGCCATGGAAGCTGGAATTATTAACTTCCTCAGTCCCAACGATCGTGTCTTGGTAGGCTGCAATGGGAAGTTTGGCGATCGCTGGGCCGAAGTCGCTGAGGCTTATGGGCTGCAGGTGGAAAAAATTACGGCGGAGTGGGGTAAGCCACTAGATCCAGCCCAATTTCAGGAAAAATTGGAGGCGGATAGCGAGAAAACCATCAAAGCGGTGATTGTCACCCACAGCGAAACGTCTACCGGTGTTCTCAATGATTTGGAAACCATCAACCGTCATGTGAAAGCCCACGGAGCCTTGATGATGGTAGACACCGTAACCAGTTTGGGAGCCTATAACGTGCCCGTAGATACCTGGGGATTGGATGTCGTGGCTTCCGGGTCGCAAAAGGGTTACATGATTCCCCCCGGTTTGGGCTTTGTTGCCATCAGTCCCAAAGCCTGGGAAGCTTACAAGACCGCCAAACTACCGAAATACTACCTGGATTTGGGCAAGTACAAGAAGGATGCGGCCAAGAATACAACTCCCTTCACACCTCCGGTGAATATGTTCTTCGCACTACAGGCGGCCTTACGGATGATGAAAGCAGAAGGACTAGAAAACATCTTTGCCCGCCATGCCCGACTCACTCAGGCAACCCGGAGTGCTATGAAAGCACTTGGCTTACCACTCTTTGCGGCTGATGAAGCGGCCAGTCCAGCAATTACTGCCGTGATTCCCGACACGGTGGATGCAGAGAAGGTGCGATCAATCATGAAGAAGCAGTTTGATATTGCCTTAGCAGGTGGTCAGGATCATCTGAAGGGCAAGATTTTCCGCATTGGACATCTGGGATTTGTCAGCGATCGCGATATTCTGACTGCTGTGAGTGCGCTGGAAGCCACCTTACTGGAACTGGGCTACGAACGGTTCACACCCGGAGCTGGTGTGAATGCAGCGGCTAAAGTGATTGCAGATCTTCAATAAAAAATCAAAATAAAAAATCAAAAGAGCGGGCTGACATCAAAACCCGCTCTTAATTATTGATTGGTATTGTGTTATTACGGAAATTAAAATCAAGCTGATGGGGAACACACTGGGAACGTAGAGCGACAGAACAAATTGACGGATTCATTCATATTCTTCTGAAGCAACAAAATCGATCTAAGCAGCCTTAAGCTAAGTACTTTCCAGCCAGTCATAAATCCGGTCTAATTGCTCAAGCGTGACTAAACCATATTGCCAGAGGATCATTGGCAAGGGGCCAGGATCTTGCTCCAGATGGCGGAGTGCAATGGAAATCGACGATGCCGAAAGAGCTAGGTCTTCTTGAAGAAATCGAATGAGCCGAGCATAAGTTGATGGTCCCACGGTAATTCACCTCCTAATCAGGGCACCAGGGTGGATACGAGTTATTGCCCACTAAAGCAGGCTATCTTAACCCGTTGCATCTGTGGACTTACAGGCTTTCAGTAAGCGATCGAGTGTCACCTCAGTTTTCTTACGGAGATCCTGTTAATCCGGGGAAAAGTCCCATCAGTAAGATGCAGTGTAACGAACGGGCAGTGAATCTGACAGGTTCGGATGCACCTACAACGTATACCTGTTTCCATCTACTGATTTGCGTCTCCTCACATGCATTTCTGAAAAAGGTTCATCTAGCTTAGAGGATCGGTCTAAGGCAGATACAGCCCCTTTTCAAAGCTTTACAGATAGAATTTATTAAACAAAGCTTAGGTGAACCGGATTCCTCAAGACTCGGCCTCACGAAAGATTAGCGTATATTCGCGCAGCATAATTGAAAGAATCTTAAATAAGTGTGAAAAAGGAGAGAGGGGAGAGGAAATCAGGAAGAATCGTCATTGGTCATTGGTTTATTGGCTGTTCACGAGAGACAAGGGACAACAGGCAACCTGTAATCCAAAATCGCAAATCCAAAATCCAAAATGGTATAGGTTTCATTCGGAAGGATTGTAATAGATGGGAAAGAAAGATAGTGATTCGCAGGTGAGGGACAGGATTGAAGGGGTGTATGAGGTGGCGGAACTACAAGCGACGATCGCAGCCAATCCTGAACAGTGGCGACCTCTAGTATTTACGAATGGTTGTTTTGATTTGCTGCATGCAGGTCATGTGCGTTATTTGAAAGCAGCGAGAGTGCTGGGGAAGGCATTAGTGATTGGCCTCAATAGCGATCGCTCCGTTCGCACGATCAAACCTCAACCCGCTGGTTTGCCACCACGTCCGATCGTGCCAGAAGCTCAACGAGCCGAAGTTTTAGCAGCGCTCAAGTCGGTAGATGGAGTGGTGCTATTTGATGAGACAACTGCCAGTGGCCTGATTGCCGCCCTGCAGCCAGACATTTATGTCAAAGGTGGGGACTATCGACTTGACACCCTCCCCGAAGCGCAAATTGTTCATGCTTATGGTGGGCGGGTAGAGCTAATTCAGATTGAAATCCCCAGTTCCACCTCTGGCCTGATTCAGCGGATTTGGCAAGTAGCGGGCTA
The DNA here is from genome assembly GCF_052746595.1 of Leptodesmis sp. Classification (NCBI taxonomy): domain Bacteria; kingdom Bacillati; phylum Cyanobacteriota; class Cyanophyceae; order Leptolyngbyales; family Leptolyngbyaceae; genus Leptodesmis; species Leptodesmis sp. Next base: position 4,249 of record NZ_JBRAGO010000083.1, on the reverse strand, counting down.
GATAGACAGCCAAATAGAAGGGAAGTGGCAGACGGTAAACGATAGAATTTAGACTGATCCCCACCCGATCAAGAGTCCTTTTATCTGCTTATAGATGAATAGTTTTTCTACCCATTCCGCTTCTTCTATGCCTGAATCCGGTGCCGCGAATTTAGATGATCTGTTAACCACTCTTAAGTCAGCCTCTGAGAAGAATCAACTGCAACAGGTGAAAGAATTGGCCACCAAAGAGGAGGTAGGATTGGCCGTATTGAGGCAGTTTTTATTAGAGCAAAAATCAGCGTTACAGGGTTTAGCAGACTCACCCTCCAGTTCTTCTGCCAGCCCTCTCAAACCGAATCTGGTTGCTGGGTTAGTCTATCAAAGCCTGTTGGCGACTGATACACCAGACTCGGCTGAGTTTTTGCAGACTCATTTCCCAGATGGAGTAGTGCCATTGCGATCGCAGGCTGCGATCGACTACCGCCCTTTGCAACAACTCCTCGCTAAACAAGACTTTCAAGCAGCCGATCAGCTGACTCTACAGAAGTTGTGTGAGTTGGCAGGGCCACAAGCCATTCAGCGAAAATGGGTTTACTTTACCGAGGTCGATCAATTTCCCATTACTGATTTACAAACCATTAATGCTCTCTGGCTGGTTCATTCTGAAGGGCTTTTTGGCTTCTCGGTGCAGCGAGAAATTTGGTTAAGCGTTGGCAAAAATTGGGACAAACTCTGGCCCAAAATTGGTTGGAAAGACGGCAATAATTGGACACGCTATCCCCAGGAATTTACCTGGAACCTGACCGCTCCTAGAGGCCACTTGCCGCTTTCAAATCAGTTACGAGGAGTACGGGTAATGGCCTCCCTGATGGCCCATCCAGCCTGGAGATAAAAAATCTTGGATTTTGGATTTTAGAGTTTGGCTTTTGAATTGGCGCAAGATTTTCTCTAACTCTGATTACCGAGTTCCGTAAATCTTCCTGTTTCTCTGAGTTCCAGCCTGCAAAATTCCGTATTCTCCCCTGTCTTTTTGCCGTTCATTGCAAGGGTTGGGCGGGAATTCTGGTAGAAAATAAAACGGGGGTTATGCGTCGGTATGATCAGTTACGAAAATCGGTTATTTTGTCGCTTAGATGGTTTGACCGCTGCAGCACGAGAAGAGCAGCGCATGAGCACCATTACAGACCTTGGGCTACTGCAAATGGAGAGTATCCCAGTGTTTGAAGAAGCTACCCAAACTGCTACCCAAGCTTTAGAAATACCGATCTGTATTTTGGGAGTGATGGAGAGCGATCGCCAGCGATTTAAATCAGCGGTTGGTCTATCGACTCTGGGATTAATGAATGCCCTGGCAACCTCTCGTCAGTTGCCCCGATTGGATTCTTTCTGCACCCACGTGGTAGATAGCCAGCAAACCTTAATCATTGAAGATACCCTGGCTCATCCAGCTTTTGCCAGCAGTCCCCTAGTCTATCAATACGGCATCCGGGCTTATCTGGGTGTTCCTTTAATTACATCTACGGATGTTTGCATTGGCACCCTGGCTATTCTGGATGTTACTCCGCGCAAATTTGGTACCCGAGACATTGCCTTTTTACAATTAATGGCTCGCTGGTGCATGAGCGAGTTTGAACAGCAGCGTTCTCAACCAGCAGAGTCGATCGCTTCCAGGCCAGAACCCAACCCTGCTGCAGTGCCCAATGTTATTTGTTTACCATCCATTGACCAAACCAGGGTCGATTTACTGGGACATTTAACTCAGGAATTACGAACTCCTTTAACTTCAGTGATGGGGATGGCCAGTGTCCTGCTCCGAGAAATTTACGGGCCATTAACCAGTAAACAGAAGGAATATCTCAACATCATCCATAACAGTGGGCAATATCTCCTGTCTTTGATGAATGAAATTGTTCATTTATCTGAAGTGAAGAACGATCAGCAGAGCTTGAATCTTAACTCTGTGGACATTGAAATGCTTTGCCAGCAGGCAATTGTAAGCCTAGAGCAGGCAGCCCAGCGCCGAGAACAGCAGATTCGATTGACCGTTGAACCGGGGCGGCGGATCTGGCTAATTGATAAAGATAAAGTGCGGCAAATGGTGTATTACCTGATGTTTAGCGTGATTCAAACTTCAACAGCAGGTAGTATTGTGCGGTTGCACGTTTCCCGCCGAGAAAACAGCTTAAATCTATCCATTTGGGTATCGCACCCCTGGTTAGGAGAAGGGCTTCCCTACTCCGAAATCTATAATTCGGCAGCCCTGGTAGGAACTGCTGCTACCGTGATGAAGCAGGAGGAACTTGCAAATCAATACTTGCAAGCAAGTGTTGGACTGGTCGATGAAACCTATAGCGCTACGAAGCTCAGTACTTTCGCCACTGAAGCAGCAATACCAAATGAACCCCTTCGAAAAAATCTGGGACTACTGCTTAGCCAGCAATTAGCTGAGTTTCACGGAGGCAAAATTACAGTCCAGGGTACCCCTGAATCAGGATATCGCTATGTCATTAACTTGCCACGTCTGGCAGAGCCAACTGAGGAACAGTAAAGCAAATTCACTACTAACAAAGGTTAATTCATCAGTTGATGAAGGCAGAAGACAGAAGGTAGAAGAAGGCAAAAAGCACTCCTTCAGCCCTCTATCCTCTGCCTTCTGCCATTTCTTCATAGTTCTTCTTAGAGGGCGTTTGAAAAGTATTCGGCGGTTAAAACTGTGACTACACTCACCCAGTCTGTTGGCGCAGACTCAATAAAATTAAGGTTTTCAGTAACCTGCATCGGCAGGTTTTCTGCCTATAGCCGTGACTTCGGTCGCTAGGGTGACTTTTAAAACATCCTCTTAACCTAGTAATCAATTACAGTTCCTGCTCATCCAGTTTCTAATTTCCTGAGGTTCTTTTTTGTAAATGGGAACAAAATCAATAGACCTCCTATCAGAGATAGGAGCTGTCAAAGGTTGTCCCAGACCGTTTATTTGCTAGCCAGAATTGTTAAAATACGTAAACCTTTGCGTCTGATACCGTCTCCTACCCGTATCTGCATGTGTACACAAATCTAAGGGCTATTTGTCTCAAGAGTGACAAAGCCTACATTCCCTTGCGATAAGTGACCAAAATTTTTTGCCCACTGAATTTTCAATAGGCTAACTGCGGTGATTACAAGACGATATCACGCTCAACGAGCTAAATCTTATCCTTGGGGAATCAGATTTCCCTTCCAGTGGCTAGGGCTGTTATTACTGGGTATTGCAACCAGCTTTGGAACGATCGCGCTAACTCGCTCCTGCCAAGAAAATGCTTTTCCCTGGTTTTCTGCAATCGCAGAGTGGCATCAGGAATTCGCGAACGATCTCCGGGTTTCATCCCAGGGTGCAGGCTGGATACTCTGTTTGATTGTGTTGCTGATTGCACAATCAATTATCCGGTTCTCACCTCAACCACGAGCTTGGTCACGCTTGCTAATAGTTGCAATGCTGCTGGCATTAGTTCTGCGCTATGTTCTGTGGCGATCGCTGGCTACACTGAACTTCTCGTCACCTGTCAATGGCATAACCAGTCTGGTACTGTTTGGCCTGGAAATGGTGATGCTCACAGGCTATTCAGTACAGTTGTTTTTGATGGTGCGAGAGCGAGATCGACGGCATGAAGCTGATCAGTATGCGGTGGCTGTCAATCAAGGTTTATTTCAGCCCTCGGTTGATGTCCTAATCCCTACTTACAACGAACCAGTAGTGATTCTACGGCGCACGGTAATTGGTTGTCAGGCAATCAACTATGCCAACAAACAGGTCTATTTGCTGGATGATGGCGATCGCCCAGAAGTTCGACAACTGGCACGAGAATTGGGTTGTCACTACATCTCTCGTCCCTCAAATCGGCATGCCAAGGCTGGAAATTTGAACTATGCAATCGCCCGGACTCACAGCGATCTGATTGTGGTTTTCGATGCTGACTTTATTCCCACTAAAGACTTCCTGAGCCGCACCGTTGGTTTTTTCCAGAATCGCACGATCGGCATGGTGCAAACTCATCAGTGCTTCTACAATCCCGATCCACTGGCCTGCAATCTGGGCATTGAAAAAGAGGTGCCCCATGAAAACGAAACCTTTGCCCGTCACTATCAACTTATTCGGGATGGAGCCAATAGTACTGCCTGTTATGGTAGCTCTTTTGTGGTGCGGCGCGATGTTTTAGCAGAAGTTGGCGGCTTTGTTACTCGCAGTGTTTCTGAAGATATGTATACCGGCATTCGGATTAGCGCTCTGGGC
>NZ_JBRAGO010000082.1:0-20760 GCF_052746595.1 Leptodesmis sp. | reverse complement strand
GAGCTGGGGAGGCAGGTCGAGGCTTCGCAATCGTGGCTGATGAGGTCAGACAACTTGCTGATCGAGCCGCAAAAGCCTCAAAGGAAATTGAACAAATTGTATTGCAGATTCAAAGTGAAACAGGATCTGTGATGACGGCCATGGAGGAAGGAACTCAGCAGGTCATTGAGGGGACGCGGTTGGCTGAGCAGGCAAAACGAGCACTGGAAGACATTATTCAAGTGTCGAACCGGATTGATGTGCTGGTGCAATCGATTACGGCCGATACCGTTGAGCAAACTGAAACCTCTCGCGCTGTAGCTCAGGTGATGCAATCCGTTGAGTTAACCGCTCAGGAGACCTCCCAGGAGGCTCAGCGAGTATCCGAATCACTGCAAAATCTGGTCGGAGTTGCCCGCGATCTGCTCACATCTGTAGAAAGATTCCGGGTTGAAACCATTGAGCGTAAGTAGACAAGATAGGTGAGCGGAAGTAGACAAGATAGGGAACCTTCGCAATTGGATGTCAATTCCCGGTGAATCAATTACATTAAAGCAAACCGGGGCATGAACATTAGTCATCATTACCCTCCCCAAGGAATGGAGTACAGCCATGCAGCCTGATCAACAGCAGCGAATCATGGGCTATTTTATTGAGGAAGCCAAGGATCACCTCAATACCATAGAACAGGGTCTACTGAATCTGCAAAACACTATTGAAGACCCAGAAATGGTAAGTGAGGTGTTTCGAGCTGCTCATTCTGTTAAGGGTGGAGCTGCCATGTTGGGGTTGAGCAGCATTCATCGGGTATCCCATCGGTTAGAAGACTTTTTCAAGCTATTGAAAGAAAATCCGATAAGGGTTGATCAAAAGCTGGAAACTCTGTTTCTTAAGGCATTCGACAGCCTTCAGGAATTATTAGGGCAATTGCAAGGCCCTTTTGGTTTAACCGAGGAGTCGGCCAATACTATCCTGAGCGAAGTTGAGCCAACCTTTGAGAAGCTAGAACAACATCTTGCCCAGCTCACCAGTGAATCCGGAGGAATTTCCCTGCCAACGACTGCCAGCTTTGGTTTGGATACTGCCTTTACCTTACCTGTGGGTACCCAGGTCGATGAGTCCCTGGTGAATCTGTTTAGAACTGATGTCACCCTGCAGTTACGGAGCATGCTGCGCCTGTTTCGGCTCTCAGATGCTGATCCGGTAACTCGGCAACATTTACAGGAGCATTGCGACAGTTTGAATGATTTAGGGGAGCGGCACGGTTTATCGCATTGGTGCCGTCTGCTGCAGACTGCTCGACAGGCGATCGCTCACCCCAACAATAGCTATCGTATCCTGGCTCCTGTGGTGATCAAAGATATCAAACAGGCTCAAGAACTCGTATTAGCTGGGCGCGAAAGTGAAATTGCCCCTTCCAGTCAACTTCAGGGATTGTTGCCTGCAGATGTTTCTGCTGAAACAGTGATTCAGGATGATCTGGCCGATCTGTTAACTGATTTGCAGCCGATCGAGTCAGAATCCGAATTGAGCAATCAGTCTCTCGACCTAACCGAGTTTAACTTTGCACAATCCGCAGCAGCATCTGACCACGTGCTGGACTCGCTGGAAGTTGCATCGACTACCCATGACCTGGAATTAATCGATAGCTTGGCGAGCGATCCATTTGATGCCAGTGAACTGGACACTCAACATGGCCCAGAAGTGGGCATGGCAGAACTCAATACTTTGGCCGATCTGTTTGAAGGTGAGGTGCCTGACCTGGGTTTAACCTGGCAACAGGAGGAAGTTATTGAGGATAGTGACGATTTACTTATCCTAGATACCTCAACCGTTCACACTTCTGACTTCAATAACGATTTTTCAGATCTCTTGTTTGAAGAAGTCAGAACTGAGCCTTCTACAGCCAATCCCAATTGGGCTGTAGACGATTTAGATGATCTGTTTGGCGATGCTGATCTACTAACGGCAGAAGAAGCCAGAAATCCATTTGATTCTTCTGAGTCTGATGCATCGGCTGACATTTCAGACTTGGATAATCTGTTTGATGGGCTGGATGACGCAGACCTGACAAGAGAAGAACATCCCGACGCTGCTCACAGTCTTGAGCTAGACATTCCCGATCCCTGGGATACCATATCTGATGCAGAACAGGTAGCAGGAGAAGGCCCAGAGTTAGGTTCTCTCTCCTTAGAGGACTTAGAGCTTGATAATCTGGAGGGGATAGAAGAATTATCTGAGCATGAACCTACCTTAGATAGTTTGGTGGAAGTCTCTTCCCAAAATAACCAGGATACTGGCCTATCTGCTATAACAGAACCTTTTGTAAGTCAAGGCATGATCGCGGATCCATGGGGAGAACTGGAAACGGAGATGTCAGATTCACGACTTCTATCTGATTTGTCTCTAGATGAATTGGAAGCGGCAGGAGATTTCTCTTTGGAATCGTCTCCCCTAGATGAAGAGTTGGCTCTTGAATTTGGAGATGTCACATCTGACGAAAAACCTGACGAAACACGGAGTGATCAACTGACCTCAACAGACGAGTTATTCGGCGCATCGGATCACTCTACTCAAGCAATCACAGATCTGTTTGGCGAAGAATTAGTCGAAGAGTTAGTCAATGAAGATCTGCTGGGTGAGGATCTATTCGGTCAGGCTAGCGAATCAGTATCTCCTGCAAGTATGAATGATTTGTTCAATGAGGCCGTTGATCTATCGACATCATCAGTAGATGATTCGCTGGGTGAACCTACGGTTCAGCCTGCCTTAATGGACAACTTGTTTGGCGAAACGGATGAGTCACTATTGACTGCAGAGTTAGACGATTTGCCGGGGGAACCAAGGTCTCAGCTCGACTTGGTAGCAGAAGATTTGTTTAGTGAGGCAACTGAACCATCATTAACTGCCGAAGTAGACAATGTGTTTGATGAACCTGTCACTCAAACGGATCTGACAACCGATGATCTGTTTGGTGAACCCGCCGATCGTACTGCCTCGATGGATAGTTTGATTGGTGAGATATCTGAATCGCCACTGGCTTCAGATATAGATGATCTATTCGGTGAATCTGCTGATCAGGCTATTGTGGGAAATGGCTTATTCAACGAGACCAATGAGCCAGTAATAGCTGTGGACACAGACAGTTTGTTTCATGAATCTTCTGACCAATCCGATTTGGCAGTAGAAGACTTGTTTGGTGAAACCGAACCTTCATTTATCACCGATGGGGGCAATTTGTTCGGCGAATCTGTTGAACAGCCTACCTTAGCAAATGATTTGTTGGATGACGCAGCCAGTAAGAACGATTTGTTTGGTGAATCTACTAACGATCTGACATCTGTAAATGAGTTGCTGGGTGAGTCTGCAGATGTCACCTCAGATATGGATGACTTGTTTGGAGATTTAATATCAGAAGGTGCAAGTGAGCAATTTCAGGATGATCTCGCTCTCACTGAGGAAGATTCCATCTTCACCCAAGAAGCATCAAATGAAGTCACCAATATTTTGGGAGAAGAGGATGCACTCGACCTTCCCACTGTTACAGAAGACGAATCTGCGCAGCTTTCTGATCAGGAGTTGGATGATTTATTGGGCGGAGTCTCTGACCAGGAATTAGACGATCTACTGGGCGACTCCTTTAATCTAGATAGTGAGTTAATGAACGGTTTGGATCTAGATGCTCATCCTGACTTAGAGGCAGAGGGTTTAGCTGCAACTGCCGAATTTGAGATCGATTTTGAACAACCGTCTATTGAACCAAAACTTTCTGCAACTGAGTTTGAGGAACTAGACAGTCTGCTGGACGAACCTTCTGCAGCGGATGATGTCTTTGGTGATCTGGAAGAGTTACTGGATGACAATCAGATTTCAGAACCGGGTGCCCCCCTAGACATCGCACCCTCTACTGAAGAATTGGAAAAAGATTTAGCGCCGGAACAAGAACCTGCTGATGATTTCTCAGAACTGGAGACGCTGGTAGAGGGTGGTACTCTGGGACTGGCTGATTCTATGGATAGCACTTCCAGTGTTAGCGGCTCAGAGTTTGATGACTTAGATGATCTACTAAAAGATGCAGAAGAGAAAATGGGTGGTTCTCCATCCGTCAGCATTGGTCGCGGGGCAATGCCGCAAGCCCGCCGAGCTATGCGTCCTGGTCGGGTTTTCAGTGAACAGACAATGCGGGTACCCGTGAAACATCTGGATAACCTGAGTAACTTAGTCGGGGAACTAGTTGTTAACCGGAACAGTCTAGAGCAGGATCAAGAGCGTCTACGACAATCGCTGGATAACCTGCTCTATCAGGTACAGCAACTAAGTGACGTGGGGCAGCGGATGCAGGATTTGTATGAGCGATCGCTGCTGGAGAGTTCTCTGCTAGCTAGCCGTCAAAGCCACCATCGTCTGAGTACCCTGTCCTCCACAGGACGAGGAACTGCTACAGAAATTCAGGAACCCTCTGGCAATGTGGAATACGATCCGTTAGAGATGGATCGATTTACTGGCTTCCACTCTCTGTCTCAGGAAATGATTGAGCTGATCGTACGGGTACGGGAGTCTTCTTCGGACATCGAATTTATTGTCGATGAAACAGAGCAAGTAACCCGCATGTTCCGCCAGGTCACCACTCAGTTGCAAGAGGGATTGACACGATCGCGCATGGTGCCCTTCGCCCAGACCGCTGATCGTCTACCCCGTGCGGTGCGCGATATTTCTATGAAGGTGGGTAAACAGGCAGAACTAATCATCGAGGGTCGAGAAACGCTAATCGACAAAATGATTCTGGAACAGCTCTACGACCCCATGACCCATCTGGTGAACAATGCTCTGACCCATGGAATTGAGGCACCAGAAGTGCGACGTTCCCAGGGCAAACCTCCGGCTGGTCGCATTGTCATCCGTGCCTTCCACCAGGGCAACCAGACCATCATTTCGGTTTCTGATGATGGCACTGGTATTAATGTCGAACGGGTGAAAGCCAAAGCGATTGAGAAGGGCTTGATCACCGTGGCTGAAGCTCAGAATCTATCACGGCTCGATATCTATGACATCCTTTTCCATCCGGGATTCAGTACCAAAGATCAGGCCGACGACTTCTCTGGTCGGGGTGTGGGCATGGATGTGGTTCGTACCAGCCTGAGCGAAATCCGAGGGGTGGTCAACATTGACTCTACTCCTGGCAAGGGCACCACGTTCACGATTCGCCTACCGTTGACGCTAAGTATTTCCAAAGCCCTGTGCTGCATCAGCGATCGCGCCCGAATCGCCTTCCCCATGGATGGGGTGGAAGACATGCTCGATCTGCCGAAAGAACGGCTGCAGATGAACGCTGAAGGTCAGCCCTGCATTGCTTGGCGGGATACTATGCTGCCGGTTCGTCCGCTTGCGGATCTGCTCACCTATAATCGTCATCTCAGCCGAGGTAATGTCTATGGCGGCAATCAGGAAGATGACATTATCTCGATCGTCGTGCTGCGGAGCGCAGGCAATTTTCTGGCTTTGCAGGTCGATCAGGTGTTAGGTGAACAAGAAATCGTGATCAAACAGTTAGAGGGGCCAGTTCCAAAACCTGTTGGAGTGGCTGGTGTGACGATATTGGGAGATGGACGGATTATGCCGATCGCAGATGTTCTGGAACTGATTGATCTCTCAATGGGACGGCTACGTCGGGATGCGGGTGGAGCCTTGTGGGATCAAAGTGGCGACCAGGAAGGTCAAGAGGCTCCCGCTGTCAAGACCGAACCGATGGTGCTGATTGTGGATGACTCTATCACTGTCCGGGAACTGCTCTCTATGACCTTCAACAAGGTGGGTTATCGAGTAGAACAGGCCAGAGATGGTCAGGAAGCCTGGGAAAAACTACGATCAGGCTTGCCTTGTGATATTGTCTTCTGTGACATTGAAATGCCCCGGATGGATGGGCTAGAACTGCTTTCCAGAATTCAAAAGGATCCCAACCTGAAACAGTTACCAATTGCTATGTTGACCTCACGGGGGGCTGATCGTCACCGTCAGATGGCTGCTTCTCTGGGAGCCAGTGGCTACTTTACCAAGCCTTACCTCGAAGAAGCGTTACTGGATGCGGCACAACGGATGCTCAAGGGAGAACGACTGCTCAAGCGTGAAGGGTAAACAACTGAGATGAACCACGATTTACGATGGATTGCTCCCATCCCGCCCGAATCTGATCACGGAGTTCTAGAGGCTCAGGTATTGACACGGCAGTTTTATCAAGAACTGGAACACCGCCGTGCCTTTGAAAAACACTGCCAGTGGTATCACGCTACTGCGGAAAGGCATCGTCAAGAACTGCAGACTATGCGGCGAGATTTTAATCTACTGGGCTGGTTTTACCGAAGCTGGCGGCGTTAAGCAGGGAAGCGTTAGACCTGTTAACTGACTTTCTCTAACTCGTGTCCTTGCAGGTGCGCTCTAAATTTCGGACCAAATTTGACGACAAATGGGAAATTTGCGCTAATCGGTTTCCCATGATATTCCTTAACCACTTCAACGACTTCGCCTTCTTGCCCTTTGAGATCAAATGCCTGATTGCGGTGTTCTGGGTGGTGATAGACAATCACAGATGCCACGACTCGTACCTTGTCTCCAATGGAAAATGATTCAGTATCAATCTGCATAGGTTCATCAGTCCTCAACAACAGTCGTTCCCTTTGCCCAAGGGACATCCATAACTGCTATTGATTGTCTGTTTCGATAGCAACAACTTCCTTATCTTGACATAAGACCGGGACGGCTTAAACTGATCGCCCGGTTTCATACTGACCTTTCACATTTCCCTATGGTTTGGGGAGCGATCGCTCGCGAAATTCTTGGAAACCAGCAGGATTGGTCTGTGACCACAGGGCTACCCCCAAGCCTCCCAGCAACAGCAGACCCGCTAACCCGAAAATGAGCCACCATATCTTCTTCCATCTGGGCTTGCTGCTTGCTACTTCGGATACAGGACTGGTCGTTCCGTCCTGGGCTATATCCTGCACAAGCTGCCTGGAGGATTCAGACCAGTCGGTTGTGGGTTGCTCAGTCAGGGGAAGCGCGATTGCAGGCAGAGGCATAGAGATGTGACATTGCAGGAGTACAACCGAGGCATTATCGTGGCCGTTTTTTCGATTCGCTAACTCGATCCATGAGCGAGCAGCCGCCTCTAACGAAGCTTTGCCTTTGAGTACCCCTTCCATGACTTCAGCCCAGGATTCCTCAACCCGCCCGTAATCACTCAGACCATCCGAACAAAGCAGCAAAATGCCATCCTCCTCAATCACAAATCGTTGAATGGTCGGCCGGAGAAACTCGGCATCACGAGTGCCCAATGCTTGAGTTAAAGCACCTGCATCCTGTCGTTGCAACGCTTCCCGATACAGTGATCGTCCCATTCGGACTTCCCGTACTGCAACATCATCGTCAATGGTCAGACGATGGCAGTAGCGATCGGTAATCCAGTAGGCGCGGCTGTCTCCAATGTTGACCAGATACAATTCGTGACTGTTGGAGGCAACTGTGCCATCGGGCTGTTGCAGGGGTTGAGGAAGTTGCAGTGCCATCACGAGCGTCGTTCCCATCCGCTGGCGGGCTTCTCGACCCTGACTGTCATTCTGATTGGCGATCACATTATTAATTACCCGCACGATCGCTTCCAGTTGCTCAGCCACCAGATTGGCAGAAAACGGTTCTGGTTGTCTCGCTACTTCTGCCAGAAACGCCTGCACCTGGGGTTTGATCGACTGTACTGCTAACTGGCTGGCGACTTCACCCCCCTCATGGCCGCCAATCCCATCACACACAATCGCCAGTTTTGGAAAAACCCCATCACTTGCCAGACTGGCCACATCATTCAGGGGATAACAGGCATCTTCGTTGTGGTTGTATTGTGGCCCTGTATCGCTGGCACCAGTCGCTTGCAGGCGTAAAGGCAGTTGGGCGGCTTGTTGCAGTAATAGTTGATTAAGCCGAGGCGCAATCGCTTGAGCCGTTGTCCCCTCTGCTTCCATCTCGCGACAAATCTCCTGCAAGGGGGCGATGATGGCAGGTTTTGCTTCAGGCAGCCACTCCAACCACAGATGAGCCAGATCTGCCAGATTGGGTAGTGCAGGACTCTGTTCCGGCGTTGTTTCATCAACAGCTAAGACTCGATCGTCCTGGAACAACTGACATAGCCGGACTCGCCACCCTTCCACGCGGATATTATCAGCAATCAGCAGACTGGTACTGACTCCTTGTTCGGCTAGCGGTACCCATAATTGCAGCATTTGCCAGAGCCAGTACACCTGCCGTACCGCTGTAGCCTGTGACCAGGCACGCCCGATCGCCGGAAACAACAAGCCTGCAGAATCGAGAGGCGCATTCTCCAACAAAAAAACTGCTGAGGCATTGTCGCCCTCGTTGCTGGGGCAAATTCCATACACTTCTGGAACATGCAACCGCTGGGGGTAGAGATGCAAATACGGCAAAATTTGTTCTGGAAGTTCCGCTGCTGCAGGAAAGTCGGGCAATAAGGCAGGTTGAGTATCCAGCCAGATCTGGGGAGTCTTCACAAAGTAGCGTCCGGCAACCAAACTACCGACAGTAGGCGGAACCGAAAATTCCCCAACCACCCAGAGATAGCGATAGATTAAGGGAGTCTGACAATTTTTACAGGCAAAACTCCCCAGGTCATTCAGGGGGGCACAACAGTTCAGATTAGGACAATAGATCTGAGTGGGAGAAACTTTCATAGCGCTATCCGCGTCCTAGCCCTGATGACTGAAAAAGTTAAATCAATGATTAAACCGACGCTAAAGTGTCCAACTTAAACTAAACCTGTTTACGGAATCTAGCTCCTGAAAGCTGGATTTAATCATACAGCAGCAATCCCGTTACCTTTATAAAAATACAAAGAACGAGGTGAGATGGACCTGAGTCCAAGTGTGATCTGGTTGCTGATAGGCGTAATCTTCTGCCTCATAGAGTTTGTTGTTCCCACAGCCTTTGTGTCCTCCATGATGGGCATTAGTGCTCTGATTGTGGCGGCGATCGCGGGTCTGCTTCCACTGGGCTTACAAGTTGCTCTGTGGGCTGTCCTATCAGTGGTTTTGGTGTTAGCTTCCCGCCGTCTGGTACGCACCCGTGCCTCCCGAAATCTAGATGCAACTGAAGCAGAAACGCTGACAGAAATACCGGCGAGCAAAACAGGCAGGGTACTCTTCGAAGGAAATTCCTGGGCAGCTCGATGTGATGACCCAGGAGTGACGATCGCGGCGCATCAGAAGGTGTACATCGTAGCTCGCCAGGGCACCACGTTAATTGTGATGCCCCAAAATGTGTTGCGTTCCTAATTTTTAAACCTTGTCCAAGTCCAGAACCTTATTTTCTCTCACCGGAAAACGACCGTTCTCTAGCTGGACTTGATTTAGTTGATGTTTTTGCAAGAATTTACAGGAGTTTGACCATGTGGGAATGGATTATTGGCTTACTGATCGTAGGTGGTGGAGTTTCCAGCGTCAAAATTATTCAGCAGGGAAATGAAGCCCTGGTAGAGCGGTTGGGGGTGTACGATCGCAAGCTGGTTCCCGGCCCTAAATTCGTGATTCCCATTATTGAGCGAGTCGCTTTCCAGGAAACAATTCGCGAAAAAGTCTTAGATATTCCCCCGCAACCCTGCATTACCCGCGACAACGTTTCGATTACCGTGGATGCGGTGGTCTACTGGCGGATTGTGGACATGGAAAAGGCATACTACAAAGTCCAGAATCTACAAAATGCAATGGTGAATCTGGTGCTAACTCAGATTCGGGCTGAGATGGGCAAGCTAGAACTGGATGAAACCTTTACAGCCCGCTCTCAAATCAATGAATTATTACTGCGGGATCTGGACATCGCCACCGATCCGTGGGGTGTGAAAGTGACTCGCGTGGAACTGCGGGACATTATTCCCTCCCAGGCGGTGCAGGAGTCCATGGAATTGCAGATGTCAGCGGAACGCCGCAAACGAGCCGCTATTTTGACCTCAGAGGGAGATCGCGAATCCGCCATTAACAGTGCCCGTGGCAAAGCAGAGGCCCAGATTCTAGATGCTGAGGCCCGTCAAAAGGCCGTGGTTTTGCAAGCAGAAGCGGAACAAAAAGCAGCGATTCTCCATGCTCAGGCAGAACGGCAAAGTCAGGTACTGAAAGCCCAGGCCACCGCGGAAGCGATTCAAATTGTCCAGCAGGCTCTGGCCAGTGACCCCAAAGCCGCTGAAGCCGGGAAAGTGCTACTGGCCTTGAGCTACCTGGATATGGGAGCAACGATCGGCAAGAGCGACAGCAGCAAAGTCATGTTCATGGATCCGCACAGCATTCCCGCTACCATTCAGAGCATGTTGTCAATGGTTGATAGCAATCAGAACGGCGTTTAAGCTGACCCTTAACTCCCCTCCTCAACCAAGATGGGCTACAGTATAGAGAAACAGCCATCTTTGACAGGAGACTAATGGCATCCTCATCTTCGATCGCGGTTCGTGAACTTCCTCTATTTCCCTTGCCAGAAGTCGTTCTATTTCCAGGCCGACCTCTTCCCTTGCACATCTTTGAGTTCCGTTATCGCATCATGATGAATACCATTCTGGAAACGGATCGCCGTTTTGGTGTTTTGATGTGGGATCAGGCCCAAGGAAAACCTGCTACAGTGGGTTGCTGCGCTGAGATTGTTCAATTTCAACGGTTGCCTGACGATCGCATGAAAATCCGCACGATTGGGCAACAACGGTTTCGGGTGCTGGAATATGTCCGTGAAAAGCCTTACCGCGTCGGTCTGGTGGAGTGGATTGAAGACGCACCTCCTGAACAAGATCTCAGACCTTTAGCTGATTCAGTTGCACAGCTGCTGCGGGATGTCGTTCGATTGTCGGCAAAACTGACTGAGCAAAAAATTGAACTCCCGGATACCATTCCCGACTTGCCTTTAGAGTTGTCCTATTGGGTCGCTAGCAATCTTTATGGAGTGGCGGAAGAGCAGCAACTTCTACTAGAAATGCAAAATACAGCAGCCCGATTAGAGCGAGAAGCAGAAATTTTGACTTCCACTCGCAATCACCTCGCCGCCCGCACCGTCCTCAAAGACACCTTTGAAGACGCTTAACGCACGCAAGGCCGATTGTCCTTCAGTATACTAACAGTGTTGTTCTGTGCTGTTGACGAGAAGGATTGGTGCCCAGTGTCCGTTGCGATCGAAACCCTCCTGACTTCAGAAATTTTGCGACCCGCCCGTTACCTGGGCAATGAATTAGGGGCTGCCCACAAACCCTGGGAATCAGCAACCGTTCGCTGGGCACTGACTTATCCAGAAGTCTATGAAGTGGGGGCTTCTAACCTGGGCCATATCATTCTGTACAACATTCTCAATGCCCAACCCCAGCAACTGTGCGATCGGGCCTACCTCCCCGCCCCCGATTTAGCCACCAAACTTCGCAACACTCAAACTCCCCTATTCGCTGTCGAGTCCCGCCGCCCTCTCACCGACTTCGACATCCTGGGCTTCAGCCTCAGCTACGAACTGGGAGCCACCAACA
Source organism: Leptodesmis sp. (assembly GCF_052746595.1). Taxonomy (NCBI): domain Bacteria; kingdom Bacillati; phylum Cyanobacteriota; class Cyanophyceae; order Leptolyngbyales; family Leptolyngbyaceae; genus Leptodesmis; species Leptodesmis sp. The sequence goes on along the minus strand of NZ_JBRAGO010000082.1, from coordinate 9,239 downwards.
TTCTGGAAATGCTGGACTTAGCCAGCATCCCCTTCACTTGGCAAGAACGCCAATCCCTAATCTCTAATCCCCAATCCCCAAGCCCTTACCCCCTCATCTTTGCTGGAGGCCAAACTGCCACTTCCAACCCCGAACCCTACACCGATTTTTTTGACTTCATTGCTCTAGGAGATGGAGAAGAATTACTGCCTGAAATTGGTCTGGTGCTTCAGGAAGGAAAAGCGGCTGGGTTAAGTCGGCAGGAATTATTGCTCGATCTGGCCCAAATTCCGGGCGTGTATGTGCCTCAGTTTTATGATATGGCTCCTGATGGCTCTGTCCATCCCAACTGTTCCGCTGTACCTGAGCGTATCCTGCGACGGGTGGCCACTCCTATACCCGCTTACTCGATCGGCCTGGTTCCCTACGTCGAGACAGTGCACGATCGCCTAACCGTGGAAATTCGGCGCGGCTGTACACGAGGTTGTCGCTTCTGCCAACCGGGAATGCTCACCCGTCCCGCCCGTGATGTCGAACCAGAAGCTGTGGTTGAGGCGATCACAGCAGGGATGCGGGCTACCGGATACAATGAATTTTCTCTGCTTTCCCTGAGTTGTTCTGACTATCTGGCCTTGCCTGCCGTTGGGGTCGAGATTAAGAATCGCTTAAAAGACGAGAATATTTCCCTGTCTCTGCCTAGTCAGCGGGTTGATCGATTTGATGAAAACATTGCCCATATTCTGGGCGGAACTCGTCGGGCTGGCCTTACCTTTGCTCCGGAAGCAGGCACCCAACGGCTGCGAGACATTATTAACAAAGGGTTAACCAACGAAGAACTGTTGCGGGGAGTTAAAACGGCTTACGAGCAGGGTTGGGATCGAGTCAAGCTGTATTTCATGATCGGGCTACCGGGTGAAACGGATGTGGATGTGCTGGGCATTGCCGAAACCGTCCGCTGGCTACAGCAAGAGTGCCGCCTTAAGGGAAGAAAGCCACTAAACTTCAACCTGACCATCTCCAATTTCACACCCAAACCCCATACGCCATTTCAGTGGCATTCTGTCTCAACAGCCGAATTTGAGCGCAAGCAAGCCCTGTTAAAGGAAGAGTTCCGGCACATTCGAGGGTTGAAGGTTAACTTTACCGATGTTCGCGTCTCAGCAATGGAAGACTTTGTAGGACGGGGCGATCGCCGTCTGGCTCCAGTTATTCGTCGTGCCTGGGAATTGGGAGCCGGAATGGATTCCTGGTGGGAAAGCCTGGATCGGGCCTTCGCGGCCTGGACAGAGGCGATCGCGGAAGCGGGCCTGACCTGGAAATATCGTCAGGTCGAAAATGGGGAATGGAACCTGTTTGAAGAGATAGATCACCCGTCCAAAATTCAAAATCCAAAATCCAGCATTTATAATCTCTACGACGCTCCTCTTCCCTGGGATCACCTCGACACAGGAATCGACAAACAATGGCTGAAAGACGATCTGCAACGTGCTCTGGCAGCTGCAACCATACCTGACTGCTCCTTCGAGGGCTGTTCTCACTGTGGAGTGTGCAGTACCGACTTTGGCCATAACATTGTTGTGCCGCCGCCGCCAATTCCCGACTTTGCAGGTCACTTTGTCCCCAATCAGCACCGGGCACAGCGGTTACGGGTGAAGTTAGGCAAGTTAAGGGAAATGGCTTTTCTTAGCCACCTGGACTTGATGCGTTTGCTCGATCGTGCTGTTCGTCGGGCTGCTTTGCCGATCGCTTTCACAGGCGGCTTCCATCCAGGGCCACGGATTATTCCCGCCAATGCACTCCCCCTAGGCGCAACCAGCAGTGGCGAGCTGGTGGACTTTGAATTAACCAGATCCATGAACCTGGAAGATTTTCAGGCCGCCCTATCTGCCCAACTACCTGCAGATTTGCCGATTTATTCTGTTGAAGCAATTGATGTCACGACTCCAGCCGCCACCCAGTTATTGGAACGGGCCGAATATACCCTGTCCCTCGGAGTAATTCCCAACGACCCAGCAGCTATCTTTCCTCACCTGGAAGCATGGCAGGCATGGATTGACAACGTGCTGTCTGAAACAGAAATCTGGTTCGAGCAAACCACCAAATCCGGTAAGGTACAGCAGGTGAACCTGCGCGATCGCCTATTCACCCTGCAACTAATCTCATCAACTGAGAGTCAAAATTCCCCACCCTCTACCCCCTCCATCTCCCTCCGCTATACGGGCAGTTGTCGCAACGACGGCACCCTACTCCGTCCTGACCATGTTGTAAAAATGTTGGAACAAGTTTCTGGTCAAGAATTACGATTGCTTCATGTCCATCGAGAAAGCTTATTGCTGGCCAATCCTGGCACTTAAAACCTCTGGTTAGTGTTGAGTACTCAGTTTTGAGTTTTAAGTCAGACTCCAACCAAGCATTGAGCACTTAAAACTTAAAACTTCCTTATGTTACTCCTTCTTTATTGATTTTTGAATTTTCGTGGCTTACGAAGCTCCACACGCTATAATGCATTTCAACAGAAGCTGTTGCTGACTGAAAGTTCCTGGGGAACCGCTCTATAGCCAGTCATTTTATTGGGCACAGCTTGCTTGACTAAGCTTTCTACTAATGAACAAAGCTTGATCGCCGAAAGTGAAGGATGATCGGGTTTAGAGCAACAGTTATTTGGCTCAGTTGTCATTTGTTGTGGCTAGGTACTTCCAGGATGTCTTAACCCCTTTAAGGGGATTGATTTGCTACGTCTCCATAGCCTTCATCTTGTATCACAAGTGGCAGCGTAACCATGAAAGCAAGTAGAGAGGTTAATGGGAACTTAGACTCCCTTGCAATCGCCAAAATTTGAGGAAATTGAATGCCGAAGCAAATTATTATCGCGGAACAGCATCGCATTGCTGCCGTATTTTCAGAAGATCAGATTCAAGAGCTTATTGTTGCGACAGGAACCCATCAGGTTGGTGATGTTTATTTAGGAGTGGTAGAAAACGTTCTGCCCGGAATTGATGCTGCCTTTGTCAATATCGGAGATACCGAGCGCAATGGGTTCATTCATGTCAGCGACTTAGGGCCACTGCGCTTGCAACGGGCAGCGGGTTCCATTACTGAGTTGCTGCGCCCCCAGCAGAAGGTTCTGGTTCAGGTAATGAAAGAGCCAACGGGCAATAAAGGACCACGGCTCACCGGAAATATCTCCTTGCCAGGCCGTTATCTGGTTTTGATGCCGAGTGGTAAAGGGGTCAACCTTTCCCGACGGATTCGCAACGAAAATGAACGAAATCGATTACGTGCCCTGGCTATTCTAATCAAACCTCAAGGGATGGGTCTGGTAGTCAGAACCGAGGCGGAAGGGATGCCCGAAGATGCCATTATTGAGGATCTGGAAGCGCTACAGAAACGATGGGTAGACATTTGCCAGGAAGCCAGTATTACTCGTGCTCCTGCATTGCTGAATCGGGATGATGACTTCATTCAACGGGTGTTACGAGATGTTTATAGCAGCGATGTCAACCGGATTGTCGTCGATTCCCATACGGGGTTGAGACGGGTGAAGCAACATTTGCTCAACTGGGGCGCGGGTAAACTGCCTCAGGGTGTACTGATCGACCAGCACCGCGATCGCATCCCCATTCTGGAATACTTCCGGGTCAATGCCGCGATTCGAGAAGCCCTGAAACCCAGAGTAGACTTGCCTTCTGGGGGTTACATCATCATTGAACGCACCGAAGCGCTGACCGTAATTGATGTGAACTCCGGTTCCTTTACGCGATCGGCCACAGCCCGCGAAACTGTACTCTGGACAAATTGCGAAGCGGCCACTGAGGTGGCTCGTCAGCTCCGGTTACGTAATATTGCTGGTGTGATCATCGTGGACTTCATTGATATGGATTCCCGCCGCGACCAGCTTCAGGTTTTAGAACACTTCAACCGGGCACTACGAGCTGACAAAGCCCGACCCCAAATTGCTCAATTATCAGAACTGGGACTGGTTGAATTAACTCGCAAGCGGCAAGGAAAAAACATTTATGAGTTATTCGGTCGTCCCTGTCCAGCTTGTGGAGGCACAGGGCATCTGGTTCACTTACCTGGAGAACCAGAGCCATCGGAGGAAGGGACAGAAAGACCTGCCGTTACAGCTCTGCGGGAATCTCGATCCTTTGATCGGGGCAGCAGAGGCCGGGATTTACCAGATATTCCTTTACCCACCGAATTTCCCTGGGAAGACCGGGAGGATGAAGAAGGAGATGATTTAGCTGAGGCCATGAGCCAGTCAGGGTATCAAGATGTTGTCTCGAATAATCGCCGCCGTCGCCGCCGTCGGCTGGACGAGGATCTCAGCCGGGAAAGAGGCCGAGGCTCCTGGGAAGAGGGCCGTACCCATGCCTTTGAGGGCGGCAATGGTGGGCCAGAGCCTGGGATAGATGGCGAAGAGTCACCGGAGAGTAAATCCAGACCGGAGCCTGTGGGCCGAGGACGACGAGGTCGGGGACGGCGAGATAGTAGCCCCGATCGCGAAATGGATGCGCTGCAAACCACGACCTACGAGAAGGACAATGCTGCTCCCATAGAAAGTAGGCTGGAAGAAAAGCGGAGTCGGGGAAGACGGGAACCCCGTTCTACTGAACCACCTGAGTTGGTGACTGTGGAAATGACCCCTGACGAACAGGATGTTTACGCCTGGATGGGAATTTCTCCTCTGGTGCTGACCCAACAAGAGGTGAAAAATCCTCAGTCAGCGGTGATATCGGTTGTGTTGCCTGGGGAATCTTCACGATCGCTAGCCCCTGTCAGTTCCAATACACCAATTCTGAAAAATAAAACTCAAAGTGAAGATGGAAATCTTGAGAGGGAGACGATCGCAACTCCCGCCCCATCTGAGTCCCTACCAGAACCTGAAGCTGTACAGACCGATTTAGAAGCGGAGCAACCAGAGAATGAACCACTCCGTCGCCGTCGTCGCCGTTCTTCAGCTACCGTTTCTGAGTAAGCGATGCCATCTAGGAAACGGAAATTAACCGGCCAGCCAGAAATTCCGGGCTTAATCCTGGAGCAAAGTTCTTCAGGAATTGTGGCTGGGGTCGATGAGGTGGGGCGGGGTTGCCTGTTTGGGCCAGTAGTTGCAGCGGCTGTGATTTTGCCAGATGCGGCTCTAGCAGATCTGACTCTGGCGGGAGTCACCGATAGTAAACAACTGTCAGCCCTCCAACGTCAGCATTTAGCAGATCAGATCAAAGCTTTGGCAGTGGATTGTCGAATTGGGTATGCCTCAGTTCGAGAAATTGATCGCCTGAACATTTTGCAGGCTTCTCTCCTGGCGATGAAGCGGGCAGTTCTGCGACTAAAAGTTCAGCCAGATTTATGTTTAATTGACGGCAATCAAAGGATTCCTGGATTGGCAGTACCTCAGCAAACTCTGGTTAAGGGAGATCAAACTTCTTTGGTGATCGCTGCCGCCAGTATCATTGCTAAAGTCTGGCGGGATCAATTAATCTTTCGCCTTGCAATTCGTTACCCTCAGTACGACCTGGCCAGCAATAAAGGCTATGGCACCCCTGCCCACCGACGGGCACTCCAACAATTTGGCCCCTCACCTTACCACCGCACCTCTTTTGATCCCTGCAGGTGCATCCCAACTGCCCAATTGACAGGAGGAGGGGAGGGGAAAGGAGTAAAGGAGTGAAGGGATAAAGCTGTAATCTAAATGGTTGGGCTGTTGTTAGGCAATAGGACACCCGATTGCAGAGGAGTCTCTTCCAGGCTTTGAGTATTGGCCCACAACTGATAGTCAGACACAAGCTGGTGAACCAACCTTTGTTTAACGGTTAATAAAACACTTTTCAGCAATCCATTACCCGTTGTTTCCAGAATTGGTCTGGGAGTGAAGAGAAACGGTGGGGGCAGTTCGATAATCATCACTTCCAGATCTGCCCTCCCCTGTAAATGCGTCATTCCTGATACAGTACGGGGCTGCAGTTGACCAGATAGATTTAAGGCAAAACGCTCGTTGATGTATTCAACTCCCAGAATTTCGCAGCTCCACGATCGCAGCCGCACGGTACTGTCCGATTCTGCCCAGACTTTCATATCGACTGTCGGTTGCAGACTCAGCATCATAAAGGAGAGTGGACGCATTTTCAGGCGGAACAAGTCGCTGCCGAGATGCTCGATGCGACTCGACGACGCTAAGGCTCGGACTAGACGTTGAGGTTGACGTAAATAGTGTTGAATGGGAACAGGTTGTTCTACCACTGGAATATCAACCGATTGAGAAGCCGTAAAGCGAATATCCATCTGGAAACTGTATGAATAATGAAGGAGCTTATAGTTGATGAGAAGCCAGAGAAACTTATATTAAGTTTCTATTACTATTCTTAAGCAAACTCAAAAAAAGTGCATCGCATCCTTAGGTAAAAACACTATACCTCTAGGAAGAACCTTTTTCCTCAAACTAAAAAGAATTAGGTATTTTTACTGCTTATCTCCTGGTTTGATTACAAATTGGCAATTCCTTTGAAGAATTTGAAGAACACAACCAAGTCTTGGATGAGTAAAGCTTTTCCTGCAAGAGAATTAGAAATTTTTACGTAGGGACGCTTTTGTCTACGGCACAGTCAGGAAAAAGTAAAGCATTATGACAAGCCTGAGAACAAGGACTCAGGAAATCGCTGTTATCAATGGATAAAGGATTAGATTGCATGACCATATTAATTGCCCATTTAGGCCCTTCAGGGACTTTTGCAGAAGCAGCGGCGTTACGCTATTCCACGTGGCTGAATCAGCAGACCCAGCAGGAAACAACCCTGTGTCCCTATCCCAGCATTGCCCAAACCATGCAGGCCGTAGCTCAGGGACAGGCAGATTTAGCCGTCGTTCCTGTGGAAAACTCGATCGAAGGCAGTGTCACCACAACTCTAGATACACTTTGGCAGTGCGATACCTTACAGATCCAACAGGCGCTCGTTTTACCCATTTCCCATGCGTTCATTACCCGCGCTCAAACCATCGATGCAGTCGAAACGGTGTATTCCCATCCCCAGGCGTTAGCGCAGTGCCATCAGTGGCTGGAGAAGTTTTTGCCTGCGGCCCAAATTATTTCCACAAACTCAACCGCCGAAGCTCTGCAGTACCTGGATGATAATTTGACGGCAGGGGCGATCGCCTCTCAACGGGCTGCCCAACTCTATAACTTACCTGTGCTGGCCTGTCCCATTAATGACCATCCGGACAACTGCACCCGTTTCTGGGTCCTGGGTTTACAACCTTCACCGGGGGGAAATTGTACCTCCCTCGCGTTTACAGTTCATGACGTACCGGGAGCGTTACTGAAACCCCTGCAAGTATTCGCCCAACAAAATATCAACCTCAGCAAAATTGAATCTCGTCCGACGAAAAAATCTTTAGGAGATTACTTATTTTTTGTGGATTTAGAAGCTGATGCTCGTCAGACTAATGTGCAAGCAGCCTTGAAAGAACTGGTTGAGCAGACGGCAACGCTGAAGGTATTTGGTAGCTACACCATTCTGCCAACTTAGGATTGTGGGTAAGCGGGTAAGATGGTGAGATAGCGAGAGTGGACCAGCGGAGAGATAGGGAAAGTCAGAAAGGCGGACGAAAAGGAGGATTTTTCAAAAAGACCTTACCTCTTGGGAAACCGCCTAAGTATGTAGAGCAGGGTTTGAGGCAGCAGAGACAGTTGGGTTCAAAAACTTGCGTAGGTGCTGGAGATAAGTCGATGGATCTTCCAACATTGGGAAGTGGGCCGTGTTGGGGATGGACACAAACGTAATGCGATCGTTTAGCGAGGCTGCCCGTTGGCCCAGTTCGGCTGGAATAATAATGTCACGATCGCCCGAAATCATCAGTGTGGGGATCGCAATCCGAGCAAATTCCTGGGGCATGATTTCTGCAGCTTCTTTGCTAACACAGGTAAAGATAGTGCCCAGAGCCGCATCATAATCCGCCAGCAAAAAGTCTTCTAGAAAGGCGCGGCTGATATCTCTGGATAAAGGACGGTAAAGAAACCGCTTCATGAATAACCGATCCATCATCGGCAGGCCATACAGCCAGCGAGGACGGAATTTAACGACGTAACCACCAAACCGATAAAAGGCATTAAAAGCTTTTTCGTCGTATTCAAAAATCCCATAACAGGTGAGAATGGCCCGTTCGACTCGCTCGGCAAATCGATTGAGAAAGTAAACGGCAACAGACGCTCCCATCGAATGGGTATTCAGGTAAATTCGCTGTAATCCTAAACCATCTAGCAATCCGGCCAGATCTTCCGCATAAGATGTAAGTTCATAACTTAGGTCTTCCGCAGTACCCGATTTCAGGGGTAGCAGGAGATCAGGAGTTTGGCCCTGCTGGGACGATCGCCCAAATCCCCGCAGATCGTAAAGCAGACAATCAAAGGTATCTGCGATCGCCCGTGCCGTACTTTCCCAATAGCGAGCCGACCCACCCCACCCATGAACAAATACCATCACAGGTTTACCCGATGGCTCTGGAATTTCTGATGCCGTAATCCACTCGTAATAGTGGTTAAAACCACGAACACTGATATACGCCATACAAAACAGCTTTGGGATGAAAAAAGGCTTGGTCGATATAATCCTGAGAATATCGGTCGGGCATCGTTGTGTACTCAATTTTGACCCTGAACTACCAGTTGCTCAACTTGCCTGATCTGATTCCAGTCAATTGTTGCGACCCAAATCTTCTCCTCTTCTGAAAACTGCACTACACCATCCACCTCTAGTTCTTCACTGTATAGCACCAGTTGTTGCCCATCTTCTAGTTCAGCTTGTTGACGAGCTAAGTCTTCAATCGTACCAATGCAGTTGAGGCGCAAACGTCCCTGGTCATCAGCATTGTGAAAATCAACAAAAACCCTGGATAAACTCATAGATAACCCTTGTTCACAAAGGCTGTTTAGATGGGTTGGATATGGTTGAAGTCAGAAGACAACTGATTTCATCAGGGACTAGACCTGTCAATGTCGCATGATATGGGCTTCTCCCTGATGTTCGTACAACGTCACCTCCTGCCTCTCGAACTTCTCGAACTGTCGTAACACCAACCTGCCCATGTTGAATCAATACAGACAATTCCTGAAAACAGATGCCCTTTCTCCACATTCTACCGAAATTCCTGTGACGCCACTCGGATGGGTTCCGATGGCACGCCTGATATCATCGGGGCGATTTCGTCCACCCCGAACTACGATCGCTGCATCCAAAATTCTTTCCACGAGTTGATCTGTTTTAACT
>NZ_JBRAGO010000081.1:0-20794 GCF_052746595.1 Leptodesmis sp. | reverse complement strand
CGGGGCAGGAATGCTCAAGAGCGATCTTGGGAAGCCCGCACCGTATGCGTAGCATCGGTGTCGGGAGGATGTCACCTCATGTAAACGTTAAACTTTACAATAATCAACCTTTTTTGCAAGAAAAGTTTTGTGGAGGTGTGGTTCACTCTTTTGCTGTTTGCTCAAAGCACGGGGAAACTACTGATTTTCCTTAAGCGGACTCGGGTTTGGGCAGGGAAGAGGGATGAAGTAAGAGTTCGGCAGTGGAGCGCTTCTCAACCATTTCGCGGGTGATGGTGCAGCGGGTCACATCTTTACGGGAAGGCAACTCGTACATCACATCCAGCATCAGTTCTTCGACAATACTCCGCAGAGCGCGGGCACCCGTTTTACGGCGATAAGCTTCCTGAGCGATCGCTCGCACCGCATCCTGTTTAAATTCCAGGATCACGTTATCCATCTTCAACAGCTTCTGATACTGTTTCACCAGCGCATTCCGGGGTTCGGTCAGGATTGCCGCCAGCGCATCTTCATCCAGCGGATCGACTACAGCCATCACAGGCACCCGGCCAATGAACTCTGGGATCATACCGAACTTCACCAGATCATCCGGTTCCAGGTGCTTCAGAATATCGGCTGTGCGTTTTTCTTTCGACTGGCCTTCTCTCGGTTGGATGAAACCGATCGATTTCTTGCCGATCCGTTGTTCGATCGCTTTATCCAGACCCACAAACGCACCACCACAGATAAACAGAATATTGCTGGTGTCAATTTGAATGCAGTCCTGGTAAGGGTGCTTGCGACCTCCCTGCGGTGGGACGTTGGCGATCGTGCCTTCCAGCATCTTCAGTAATGCTTGTTGCACCCCTTCACCAGAAACATCACGGGTAATCGAAGGATTCTCACTCTTGCGAGCAATCTTGTCGATTTCGTCGATGTAAATAATGCCGCGCTGAGCCTCTTCCACATCTAGATCGGCCACTTGCAACAACCGCAACAGAATATTTTCCACATCCTCACCGACATAGCCTGCTTCGGTGAGGGTGGTAGCATCAGCAACGGCAAAAGGAACTTCCAGGATCTCAGCCAGGGTTTGAGCCAGCAAGGTCTTACCGCATCCCGTTGGCCCAATGAGCAGAATGTTAGATTTTTGTAACTCGACCACATCATCGGGAGCCACCTTACCACTCCCTTTGGCCTGCAAGAAACTGAGCCGTTTGTAGTGGTTGTAAACAGCCACCGATAACACTTTCTTGGCATCATCTTGGCCAATCACATGATCGTCCAGATATTTTTTAATTTCGCGTGGCTTGGGCAGTTGACTCAGGGAAATGTTAGACGAGCGAGACTTTCGCTTTTCTGCTGAAGGTTCTCGACGGGGAACGGGCTGAGGAGCCGTCGCGCTGGAGTCAAACAACTCCTCATCCAATATTTCGTTACAGAGATCGACGCATTCATCGCAAATGTAGACTCCCGGCCCAGCGATTAGCTTCCGAACTTGCTCTTGGGATTTGCCGCAGAAGGAACATTTGAGATGGGAGTCGTACTTGGACATAGTGCCTCTTTATCTATACTGCAGCAACAGCTTCTCCAGCTTGAGGGAGATTCTGTCTAGAAATGACTTGATCGATCAGACCGTATTCCTTTGCCTCAGTCGCGGACATAAAAAAGTCGCGCTCTGTATCCGCTTCGATTTTCTCAAATGGTTGCTTGGTATGATACGACAGTAGCTCATTCAGCTTGCGCTTGTGATAAAGAATTTCTTTAGCCTGGATCTCAATATCCACTGCCTGCCCCTGAGCACCACCCAGAGGCTGGTGAATCATGATTCGAGAACTGGGTAAAGACATTCTCTTACCTGCGGTACCAGCCGCGAGCAGGAAGGCTCCCATGCTGGCCGCCAATCCGAAGCAGATTGTAGCAACATCACAGCGAACTTGCTGCATGGTATCGTAAATGGCCATGCCTGCGGTAACGGAGCCACCAGGAGAATTGATGTAAAGCTGAATGTCCTTTTCTGGATCTTCTGCTTCCAAAAACAGAAGTTGGGCCACTACAGAGTCAGCTACGTTGTCATCAACTGGGGTACCCAGGAAAACAATGCGTTCTCTTAACAGCCGCGAGTAGATGTCGAAGGCACGCTCACCACGGCCAGCCTGCTCTACGACCATCGGAATGACACCGCTGGGGCCAGAGGTGACCTTAAACGAACTGGAGCTAATAATTGAGTAATCAGCAGGTTGGGATATCAGCATAGTTTGGCTGTTGTGCCTGAAATCACTGGTCTTGAACTCGTTTGCGATTGTTATTCCAGTCCAACTGAATCTGGATCCGAATCGCACAGGTATACCCCAATTATGCCCTAAGGAATCTGTGACAGGAGGATTATTTAGAGATTACGCTTTACCATTGTAGTCCGGTTTTTTCCCGGACAAAAATGAGTTTGCCTCATTGTGACAAATCTTTTTGTAAGCGGAGATCACTACTCAGCAGGAGTTTGCTTCGATTTTTTGGTAGATTTACGTGCTTTTGGAGCAGGCACCTCTTCACTACCAGCTTCAGCGGGAGCCACTTCTGTGGTGGAAGTATCCTCCGTTTTGGCGGATGCAGATTTAGTCGTGCGTTTCCGTCTTGGAGCTGGTGCTTCAGGTTGGGCCTCTGCTTCAGGCTCAGCCACAGTTTCAGCAGCAATGTCTACCGTAGAAGTTGTGGCTTCCACCGTTACTGGTGGTTCAGACTCTTCCGGCAAAGGTGCTGCTGGAGCGGGGGCAGTAGCCTGTTCTACAGCCTCAACCATCTCTTCCTCTTCAGCTTGGGGTAGGGTACCTTCGGGAACAAGCTCGATCGTCGAATGTTCAATCAGCCAGTTCATAATTTTTTCTTTCAGCAGATCCTCCGTTACCACGCTTTTTAAGCGCTCTGGATCAATATTGCGATCAGCTCCTTGTTCAGCTAGTTCGTTGAGCAACTCTTGAGATTTAGCCGAGACTTCTTCGGGGTCAACCTCGATCGACTCGCGTTTCGCAATTTCACCCAGCGCTAACGTGCGCTTAATCCGGGTGATGGCTTCCGGTCGGGATTGCTCTTTCAGGCGGGCAATCAGTTCTTGAGTAAACAACTGCCTGACATCAATGCCCTGGTTCTGCAGCTGCATCGCTGTCTGATTCAGCATATAGGTGACTTCCCGGTCAATCAACGTCTCCGGAATCTCAGCCTCAACGTGATTGAGTAATTCCTTCAGAACCGCTTCTTCCTGGTTAGCGCGGGTTTTATCCTCCGCTTCCTTCGCGAACCGGGATTCTAAAGATTCCCGCAGCTCCGCCAGGGTTTCAAATTCGCTAACTTCCTGGGCAAAGTCATCATCTAGCTCCGGCAGCTCTTTTTCTTTCAATTCCTTCAAGGTGACAGTAAATGTGGCCATTTTGCCAGCTACGTCTTCTTGAGGATAAGTTTCGGGAAATTGAGCCTGAATCTCTTTAGTCTCTCCTGGACTCATTCCCACAATTCCATCAATAAATCCTGGAATAAATCGGCCTTCTTCCAGTTCCAACTGAAAGTCTTCTGCTTCACCGCCAGGGATCGGCATGGGTTCGTGGTCGGGGTCGTCACTGGGAATCACGCCCTTAAAGTCTACAACCGCCACGTCTTTCATTTGGGCGGGGCGTGCTTCTACGGGCACCAGAGTGGCCGTTTGTTCTTGGTAATTGCGCAGGACTTTTTCAACTTGCTCTGGATCAGGTTTGACCTCTTCGGCCTGAACCTTAAGGCCAGTGTATTCGCTGAGCGTGACCTCAGGGGGAACATCTACCGAGGCGGAAAAGGTAAGAGCTTGGTCGGGTTCAAACTGGCTGATCAGGTCGTCGAAGGACGATCGCAGTTGAAAGTTGCCCAGAGCATTGATATTTTCCTGTTTGACCGCTTCTTTCAGGCTGTTTTCGACCAGTTCTTCAACTGCCGCTGCTTTGATTCGCAGGGAACCAATCCGTTGAATTAAGACCTGACGGGGCACCTTACCTTTGCGGAACCCAGGAATGTTAGCAGAGCGAGTAAATTCTTGAATCACCCGCTCATAAGCCTTTTTAGACATTTCGGGGGGGACTTCGATTTCCAAACCAATCTGACTGGCGGGAAGTTTTTCCTGGGTAACTTTCATCGGTACTTAAGAAGGTGACTAGAAGGGCTGAATCAGCGTTTTGAGCATTCAAACAGCCGGCGATCGCTTGAAACCGCGATCGCCGCAATAAGCTATGGTAACGGATTCTGATTCCGGTTGGCGCGGTTGGAACTGCAAATCTTAAAAATCGCTCAAACACACCCCAATTTATGCCATGCTGAAGAGGCGACGGAATTGCATCTGACTTTTAGGCAACCTACCGGAGCAGGTTCGCTCAACGTGAATCCTGGAAAAGTGATTTTCCCAAAAGCTAGATGATGTTGAGGCTGGGTTTCTAAAAAAATCCGCTAAAATCTTGGGAATCATTTATCGTATGCCTTCATGCTTGAAAAGAATACAGAGCATGAAACAATAATGCAGAACGCAAGATAAAAGTATTTTTATACACATCTTAGAATAGATGTCTTAGTACAATACCCAGATTTTCGGCTCACTACTATTTATTCCTACTGGTACACAATCCTTTTACAGACCACTAATCTTTGACAGACTGCTACTAATTTTGGGGGGTACTTAACTTGGTTGATTCTTATCGAGTTGCGATTTTGGGGGCAACGGGAGCCGTCGGCACTGAACTGCTGGATCTGTTAGAGCAAAGGCAATTTCCAGTTTCCGACTTAAGACTATTGGCTTCACCTCGATCAGCGGGACAGCGCATCCAATTTAAGAGTGAAAGTATTCCAGTTGAGGCCGTGGACGATCGCTCGTTTGCTGGAGTCGATCTGGTACTAGCTTCAGCCGGAGCCTCCACTTCCCGCGTCTGGGCACCAAAAGCAGTGGAGGCGGGAGCCGTAGTCGTCGATAATTCCAGTGCTTTCCGCATGGATCCAGCCATTCCCCTGGTCGTGCCAGAGGTGAATCCTCAAGCCGCCGCTACCCACCAGGGAATTATTGCCAATCCCAATTGCACCACTATTTTGATGGCAGTCGCAGTATTCCCACTGCATCAGGTGCAACCCATCAAGCGGATTGTGGCAGCGACTTATCAATCGGCCAGTGGCGCTGGGGCACGGGCGATGGAAGAGGTGAAGATACAATCCCAGGCCATCTTGCAGGGCCAATCTCCCCAAACAGAAATTTTTCCCTACCCCTTAGCATTTAATCTATTTCCGCATAATTCCAAGCTAAATGAGCAGGGATACTGCGAGGAAGAGATGAAGATGGTCAACGAGACTCGGAAAATTTTTGGTGCTCCAGACTTACGGGTAACCGCTACTTGTGTTCGGGTTCCCGTGTTGCGGGCACACTCAGAAGCAATTAACCTGGAATTTGAGCAGCCTTTTAGTGTGGAACAGGCTCGGCAAATTTTAAGTCGGGCACCAGGGGTTAAGCTGGTTGAAGATTGGGCAGCTAACTATTTCCCAATGCCGATCGATGCCAGTGGCAAAGACGAAGTACTAGTAGGCCGGATCCGTCAGGACATCTCTCATCCTGCGGCTTTGGATCTCTGGTTATGCGGGGATCAGATTCGTAAAGGGGCAGCTTTGAACGCCATACAGATTGCTGAATTGCTCGTACAAAAGGATCTCTTAAAGCCTGCGATCGCTCTGACTCGATAATTTTTCTATCCTGGCTCGCAAGAATTACCCTTCTAGAGCCTTGGCTCATGTCCTGACTTTTTTACTCAACAATTAGCAATTCCCAAGAACTCGTGGTGGATTTTGGAAACGTTTTAACTGCAATGGTCACGCCATTTACCGACGATGGCCAGGTTAATTATGCGACTGCTGAAAAGCTGGCCAGTTATCTGGTAGATCATGGCACAGATACCTTGGTGGTCTGTGGCACTACCGGGGAATCTCCCACCCTGACATGGGATGAGGAATTTGAACTGTTCCATGTAGTGCAGCAAGCCGTGGCTGGGAAAGCCAAAATTATTGCCGGAACTGGCTCAAACTCTACCCAGGAAGCGATCGAAGCGACCGCAAAAGCCGCTAAACTGGGGTTAGATGGTTCACTGCAGGTAGTGCCGTATTACAATAAGCCGCCCCAATCGGGTTTGTATCAGCATTTCAAGGCGATCGCGGAAGCCACTCCGGAGTTTCCTTTGATTCTCTACAATATTCCAGGCCGAACTGGGCAAAATCTATTACCAGAAACAGTGGTTCGTCTGGCCGAGATTGCCAGTATTGTGGGAATTAAGGAAGCTAGTGGTAATCTGGATCAGGCCAGTCAGATTCGTCGCAATACCCCCCCTGAATTTGCCATCTATTCTGGAGATGACTCGTTAACAATGCCTCTACTGGCGGTTGGTGCTAAAGGGGTGATCAGTGTAGCCAGTCATCTGGTTGGTTCTGAGTTGCAGACGATGGTGCAGGCTTTTCGCTCAGGTCAAGTTGATACAGCGATCCAAATTCACCTCAAGCTATTTCCCCTGTTTAAAGCTCTCTTCCTGACGACCAATCCCATTCCTGTGAAAGCGGCTCTCCGGCTCCAAGGATGGCAGGTGGGTTCTACCCGGCTCCCTCTTGCTGACCCTGCAGAAGAAGTCATACAGGCTTTGAAATCTGTACTGGTCGATTTAGCGTTGCTTTGAAAGCAAAACAGGGTGCTGATCAGGCACGCTTGCTTCTCATCCAAGTTTTCCTGACAACTGAATATCTCGTTTTGGTTCATTTGGCTGCCAACGCTTTTTAGGTGTTGAACTGCCAACATTTGCTTTAACTGTTTTGAAGGATACCAATGACCCAAACCAATTCAACGCCTGTACTGAAAATCATTCCTCTGGGTGGACTCCACGAAATTGGTAAAAACACCTGCGTGTTTGAAATTAATGATGAAATTGTGCTGCTGGATGCTGGTCTGGCATTTCCCACCGATGGCATGCACGGAGTCAATATTGTCCTACCCGATATGACTTACTTGCGGGAAAACCGCCACAAAATCAAGGGTATGATTGTCACCCACGGTCATGAAGACCACATTGGTGGGATCGCATTTCATCTGAAACAATTTGAGATTCCGGTCATCTATGGCCCCCGACTGGCGATCGCCCTCCTGCAGGATAAGTTGGAGGAAGCGGGAGTGTCCGATCGTACCGAACTGCGTACCGTCCGTCCCCGTGACATCGTGCGGATCGGCTCTTCGTTCTTCGTAGAATTCATTCGCAATACCCACTCTATTGCAGACAGTTTTACGGTTGCCATTCGTACTCCCGTTGGGGTGGTCATCCATACTGGTGATTTCAAAATTGACCATACGCCTGTGGATGGAGAATTTTTTGACTTCCAACGATTGGCCGAGTACGGCGAACAGGGCGTTCACTGCCTGATCAGCGATTCCACTAATTCAGAAGTTCCTGGCTATACTCCCTCCGAGAGATCGGTCTATCCCAACCTCGATCGCATTTTTGGTCAGGCTCAAGGACGGCTCTTAGTCACCACCTTTGCCTCCTCTGTCCACCGGATCAACATGATTCTGGAACTCGCGAAGGAGCATGGCCGGGTCGTCTCTGTATTGGGTCGCTCCATGCTGAATGTGATTGCCCATGCCCGCAATCTGGGTTACATCAAGTGCGAGGATGACCTGCTGAAGCCGCTCAACATGATCAACAAACTGCCCGATAATCAGGTGCTGATTTTGACTACAGGTTCCCAGGGAGAACCCCTCTCCGCCCTTACCCGAATTGCCAATGGCGAGCATCGTCAGGTGAAAATTCGTCCCGGTGATACGGTGGTTTTCTCCGCCAATCCAATTCCTGGCAATACGATCGCGGTCGTCAACACGATCGACAAGTTGATGATGCAGGGAGCCACGGTCAAGTACGGCAAGGATCAGGGGATCCATGTCTCAGGGCACGGTTGTCAGGAGGACCAGAAGCTGATGATTGGCCTTACTCGTCCCCAGTTCTTTTTACCTGTACACGGGGAACATCGGATGCTGGTGAAGCATGCTCAAACAGCCCAAAGTATGGGTATTCCTGCCGAAAATATGGTGGTGATTGACAACGGGGATGTAGTGGAGCTGACCCCCACCAGTATCCGGATTGCAGGCAAAGTTCCTGCCGGTATTGAATTGGTGGATGCCTCTCGATCGGGCGTGGTGAACGATCAGGTATTGAAAGAACGCCAGCAACTTGCTGAGGATGGCGTTGTTACGATTGCCACGGTGATCAACTGGAAAGGTGAGTTAGTTGCCCGACCTGAAATCCATTTGCGAGGTGTAGTGACTTCTCTGGATAAGTCTCAGCTTCAGGAAAAGATTGATACCACGATCGCGATGGTGCTGCACGATCGCTGGCCCGAATTTGCCCGCTCCTTTGGCGAGGGGGTAAACATTGACTGGACGGGCTTACAGGTGCAGATCGAGCGAGAACTGATCCGGATGTTGCGTCGCGAATTACAAAGCAATCCGTTGCTGGTGCTCTTAATGCAAAATATCGAAGCAGGAATGGAGCGGCCTGCAGTAAAGTCATCTCGGAAGGCTGAAGCGATCGCTTCCTGATGACTGTATCGGTTAAGCTCGGTTAAACCTTTAAGTTCAGTTAAACAATACCAGAAACTTCAGTTAAGCAATATCAGTAAGCGGTTGGGAGATAGCTTCCAGCCGCTTAGTCTTAGGATGCAACAGCAAGAGACTGATTCCGCTTAGCAATTTCCCGGGATTCTTGCCGAACATACCCCGAAACCACAGCATGCTGCAGCTTCATAAACGCCTTGAAATCTTTAGCATCATATTTCGTCTTCAAGAGTTGCCGTAATTGTTCCTCTGCTTCTACTGTCAGGCAACCAGAGACTAGCGCTTCCTTAACAATTTCACGAATTAATAACATTGCAGTTCCCCTACCTACTCTCCCAACGTCGGCGAATAGACTCAACAATTACGATATGGACTTATGACTAAACGTAACCCAACCAGCCCAGAATCATTATTTAGGATTTCTTAACTTGATGATTCTTTGAAAGAGAATGCCAGAATTCAGGGAACAGAATGGTAACAATCTAAGTGCTTTTACCAAGCAATGTCAAACACCCTGTATGAGCGTCTTTGTTTTTCAGGCTAGCTCTCAAAACCTTGGCATATAATACTTTCAGTCAAGTAGAAATTTTGCGCCCTGTGCAGTCATCAGCAAGGGTGTGTAACTTATTACGCAGGAAATATTAACCTCCAGAATTAGCTCGCTAAGTAAACGAGTAAAAGACCGAAAACGGCCATAAGTAGGCGTATCTTTATACCTTACACTTCACCCCCTCCTTCACCAGGATGCTTTGGCCCATATTTCTATAGCTATCTTCAGAGAAGCTGTTAAATATGTAGGAGTGTAACAGCAATATGGCCAGAGAAACAAACCTCGACATCCGCACCTGGATCCCGAAGTCGGTTGGCATACTCCCCGGTGTAGTAAAGCAGATCATTTTCAAGTCGGTACGCGGCTGGTAAGGGTTGCGTACAGGGAGAACAAAATTGAATTGCAGGTTCAGACGAGCCTGGGGATAGATGGGGCAGATTCACATTCCAGAAGGTGCCTGGTGCTGTAGATTGGGCCAGCAGGGTAGCTAAAACCCTGATTGGGTGCGTTGTAGCCAGGTTCCCAATCTATTTCCCGCTTTCCCTGCCGGTAATGCGAGATGTCGACTCCTGGAGTGCGATGTAGAGATGCCTTTCTGACAGCCGCAACAGTTCCAGAGACGTGAACATCAGCCCCCAGGTTCCCACCTGAATTAACTGCCCAAAAAGATGCCCATGCGCCGAGCCGTAGTGGCCAGTGTTCCATCAGGGTTCACAGTCGAGTATTGACTGATGGCTTCTTCGATCGGTACGCACACAACGTGCCGTTTTTGCCAGGTTACTACATGGTCATATTTTTCTTTGGCAATGAGTTCTACGGCGGCTACACCAAAGGCGGTGGCAATCAAGCGATCGGAATGGGAGGGCATGCCGCCGCGCTGAATGTGGCCTAAAACGGTGACGCGAGTTTCGGCTCCGATCATCCGACAGATTTCCTGAGAGAGATATTGACCGATGCCACCTAGACGACAATTTTCGGAGTGCTCTGCGACAACGACGCGATCGCCCGCTTCTGTCCGCACGGCCTCTGCGACGACGATTAAGCAATAATTCTTGCCTTGTTGCTGCCGTTTTTTTAATGTGCTGACAAATCCCCGCCAGAGTGTAGGGAATCTCAGGAATCAGAATGATGTCTGCTCCTCCAGCAATTCCAGCCCACATGGCGATATGTCCGGCATCACGGCCCATAACTTCCAAAACATCACCCGGTTGTGGCTGGCGGCTGTGAACTGCAGGCGATCGACGGCCTCAGTAGCCACACTGACGGCGGTATCGAAGCCGATCGAACATTCGGTGACACCAACATCGTTATCAATGGCTTTGGGAATTCCCACCAGATTGATACCACCCTGTTGCGCCAGCCGTCTGAGAATCGCCAGACTGCCATCTCCACCAATGCCAATTAAGGCATCCAGACCCAGCATCTGGTAGCCTGCGATGATTTCGCGAGAACGATCGCACACACTGCCGTCAGCCATCGGAAAAGCAAATGGGTTGCCCTTATTAGTGGTTCCTAAAAAGATGCCTGCGGTGGTCAGGTAGGGGTCTACTTTGTCAGGCGTTAAGCTGATGGCTTGCGGGGGCGCTCCATCAACCCTTGAGTGGCCTGCCGAATTCCAAACACCTCCTAGCCATAGGTATTCACCGCACTGTGAACAACAGCGCGAATGGCAGCATTCAAGCCAGCGCAGTCTCCTCCACTGGTCAAAATTCCAATCCGTTTGTGTTCTCCCATACGATGGCTCCCAGATAGATGGCAGAATCTCCGCTCACAAACTAAGATCTGACTCTATCGGGTTCTGGGGAAAAACAAGCTTAAGCAGGGTTAAAGGTTCATGCTGCCTCCAGCCCCCCTCATGCCCAGAACATCTCTCCATCGCTTCAGTAACGTTATGAGTGATACAGATACTAGCGGTTTGTCAGATCTAGAAACCGGACTCATTCCTTCGGCTCCAGCTGATTTTAAGTCAGGATTTGTTGGCATTGTGGGACGACCGAATGTAGGTAAGTCCACCTTGATGAATCAGTTAATCGGTCAAAAAATTGCCATTACCTCGCCGATCGCTCAAACTACCCGGAATCGTCTGCGGGGAATTTTAACAACTCCAGAGGCTCAAATTATTTTTGTCGATACACCCGGTATCCATAAACCACAACATCAGTTAGGTAAGGTGCTGGTGAAAAATGCTCAGGTGGCGATTCGCTCGGTAGATGTCCTGTTGTTTGTGGTGGATGGTTCTGTTGCAGCGGGTAAGGGAGATGCCTTTATTGCAGAATTAGCCAGCCACTGCGAGGGGCCAGTCCTTTTGGGCATCAACAAAGCGGATCAGCAGCCTGCTGACTTTCAGACCGTCGACCAGAGCTATGCAGCGATGGCTCAAGAACATGGCTGGGAGTGGGTAAAGTTTTCGGCTTTGTCGGGGGATGGCTTGGAGCAATTGCAGCAGTGCCTGATTCGCCACCTAGAACCTGGCCCCTATTACTACCCACCGGATTTAGTCACAGATCAACCGGAGCGGTTCATTATGGGTGAGTTGATTCGGGAGCAGATTCTACTATTGACCCGCGAGGAAGTGCCCCATTCCACGGCGATCGCGATCGACCTTGTCGAAGAACAACCCACCATTACCCGGATTCTGGCTACTATTTACGTCGAGCGTCCCTCGCAAAAAGGCATTCTGATTGGTAAAGGGGGCACCATGCTGAAGGCGATCGGCTCTGCGGCTCGGCAACAGATCCAGAAGTTGATTGCTGGCAAGGTTTACCTGGAGTTGTTCGTAAAGGTACAACCCAAATGGCGGCAGTCCCGATCGCAGTTAGCCGAGTTGGGCTATCGGGTTGAGGAGTAGCGGCCAACGAGGGTAGCTACGACATTGCCGCTCTCTCATGCCTGCATCTGCTTCAGCACCTGTCGAATTGCCTCTGCTGGCACCTGATCCGTCACTGTTGCCGCTCCCAACTGAGTCGGCAGAACAAATCGCACTTGTCCACCACTCACTTTTTTGTCGGTTTGGAGCGCATCAATAATGTCCTCCACATTGAGAGAGGCCGGAATTTGAGTTGGTAGCCGCGCCTTCTGAAGCAGCGCCAGTTGACGGTCTGCCGATGTCTGCGGCCAGAAATTCAAGTCTGTGGCCAATTGCCCTGCGGCTACCATGCCGATCGCCACTGCTTCTCCATGATTCACTAGGCGATAGCCAGTCAGACTTTCCACAGCATGGCCGATCGTATGACCGTAATTTAAAATGGCCCGCAGTCCGGCTTCTTTTTCATCCTTGCTGACCACATGAGCTTTAGCCTGACAGGAGCGCACCAGAATTTCCTGCAGCAAATCTTCTGGCAGTGCAGATAGGCGATCGAGACGGGACACACTTTCCAATTGGGTAAATAATTCCGCATCCCAGATCACGCCGTACTTAATCACCTCTGCGATCGCAGATCGAAACTCTCGTGCTGGCAGTGTCTTTAATATCTGAGAATCAATCAGAACTAAGCGTGGCTGATGGAAAGCTCCAATTAAATTCTTACCTCTGGGATGGTTCACCCCCGTTTTGCCGCCGATCGCCGCATCTACCATGGCTAACAGGGAGGTAGGCACCTGCACCACATTCACACCCCGTAGCCAGGTCGCCGCCGCAAATCCCGTCATATCTCCAATCACCCCACCCCCTAATGCCACAAAGGTCGAGGAGCGTTCAATCCGAAAATCCAGGGCTGCATCATAAATTTTCTGGAGCGTCGCAGGTGTTTTATACCGTTCCCCAGCCGGCAAAATGCATGAGTCTACGGCAAATCCGGCTGTTTCCAGAGCTGCGATCGCCCGCTCTCCGTAGTGCCGGAAAATGACAGGATTGGAAACGAGCAATACCTTTTGGCCCAGCTTGAGGGACTGCATTTCTGCTCCTAACTGATCCAGTCCACCTGGAGCGATCGTGATGCTGTAGGAATTTTGAGGAAGCTGAACGGGAATGATGGATGGCATGGGTTGGGATGTGGAGATCAGGGATCGGGGCTTGGGGATAAGGGATTGGAGAGCAGATCGGGCGGAAGTGTCATTGCTCATTCGTCATTGGGATACCAGGGACAGAGGACAAAAGACAATCCAAAATTGCAAATCTAAAATCCCTCTTGTCTTCTTGCATCCTACTGCACTGTGGAGTGCCATAGTTTTGTATAGTTTTGTTAGATCTGATGGAGATGTACGTATGTCTGGAGTTGTGAGTTACGTTGTGCTGTTAGGGGGCGCTTTTGGATTAGCAATGGGTTTGTATTTTGGCTTTCGGGCCATCAAGCTAATCTGAGGTGGCAGCCATCAGGGAGGAATCGGGAAGGTGAGAAAGATGAGGGTGATCGAGGAAATCACCAGAGACGAAGAATGCCAGACTGTCTCTCCCTCCCCTGTCTTTGCCATCTTCTCTACACCTCCCCCTCTTCTCGTTATCCTAGCTTCGTTATCCCATCATGCCCCCATCTCATCACCCTAGACTTTGTACTTAATCCCAATGTTCAACGTGCGATTGCCGGAACGGTACCTGGCTCATGAGGCATTCCAACCGCAGCTTCACATTCAGTTAGATAATCGTCTAGCTGCGCCTCGATTTGAGTTTTGACGATCGTCCGGTACTCCAGAAAATGCTCATAGAGGGTGCAGACACTGAGGTAATGCTGCCAAACCCTGGGGTTATGCCGCAAAATACCCAACAAGTTCAGCCAAAATTGCCAGCGAGTTTTACGAACAAGGCCCTGTCGCCAACAGATAGTCAGCAAGGCGCGAATATTCACCCAACTAATGGGTCGCATTGGCACGGAACACTTGGGGGCTCCCATTTTCAGGAAATGGCGGTAGGTTCGTTGCAAATACTTCATTGGCTCATACAACTCCCAAAAGGCATTGATATATTCCCTGGCAATCTCTTCCAGGGGACGACTGGGTACAAAGTTCATCAGGGTTGTTTGATTTATATCTGCTGCACCTAAATTCTGTTCGCGTAATCGTCCTTCTTTCTTTAGGCGATACCAGAGAGCTGTATCCGGCAGGGCTTGTAGCATACTCAACACGGCTATTGGAATAGCAGTTTGTTCAATGAACCGAACAATGCGATCGCCCGCTCCAGGTTGTTCCCCATCAAATCCAATGATAAAACCTGCCATCACCCGTAACCCAGAGCGCACAATGGTATCTACAGAATCAGTCAGGGAATCACGAGTATTTTGAAACTTGTGAGTTACCATTAAGCTGGCTGCATCAGGAGTCTCAATTCCCAGAAAAACAGCGGTGAAGTTACATTCCAGCATTAAATCCATCAGTTCTTGATCCTGAGCGAGATCGACTGAAGCTTCTGTGTTAAAGCGAAAGGGGTAGTGATGGTGGGCCATCATCCAGGATTTTAATTCCCTGAGCAGCAACTTGACGTTGCGCTTATTGCCAATAAAGTTGTCATCCACCATAAAGATAGCCTGTCGCCAGCCCAGTTCATATAAACGCTCTAACTCTGCTAAAAGCTGACCAGGTGTTTTTGTTCGGGGCTTGCGGCCATACAGCACAATAATGTCGCAGAATTCGCACTGAAAGGGGCAGCCCCGCGAGAACTGAATAGCCATGCTGTCATAGGCTGAAAAGTCCAACAAATCAAACCGAGGGATGGGAGTTGTTGTCACATCGGGCTTATCGCCATTGGCTCGAAAGATGCCTTGAGGCTGCTTCTGGCAGATGGCTTCGACAAACATGGGGAGTGTAATCTCTCCCTCGTCCAGAATCAGATAGTCAGCTCCAGCGGCTACAACTTCCTGGGGCAGAGCCGTGGCGTAAGGGCCTCCAACGGCGACTGGCTTACCTCTTCGTTTGGCATCTTGAATCTGATTCAGCAGATCGTTTTTCTGTACGATCATGCCTGAGACGATAACGATGTCAGCCCACTCCCACTCTTTTTCAGTTACGGATCGAACATTGCAATCGACCAGCTTATAGTCCCAGTCCTGGGGGAGGATGGCCGCAACTGTTACCAGACCCAACGGGGGCAACATTACTTTGCGATCTACAAGCTCCAGTGCTTTTTCGAACGACCAGTAGCTCTTGGGAAATCGTGGATAGAAGAGTAAAACACGCATATCCAGCCCTTACTCAAATGGTTTACAAAAATAATCCCTCAGCTTAATGGCTGTTTTCCTGTTTTTCTGGGAGTTACAGATTGCTTTCGCATTTGCAAGACGGCATTGGGAATTAGGGATTAAGGGTTGGGGATGCTAAAGCCGTGAGGTACAGTCAACAAAGCAAACCATTGGAGTAATGCTGAAATTCATGAAGGTAATCGCATCCCGTCTGAAACCATTGTTGCGCTGGGTTATCCTGGGCGCTTGTCTGTTCTTTCTGGCTGCAGTACTGAAACAAAACTGGGAGAGCGTCACCAGCATTCGCATCACGGAGACAGGATGGGCCTGCTTAATCATGGCGCTGGGAGTGACCTTATATGCTCACATTGTGGCAGGCTGGGTTTGGGGATGGATCTTGCGCCGAGACTTCCAGCAGGTAGTACCGTGGAATTGGATTATTCAGACGTACCTACAAACCAATATTGCTAAATATTTGCCGGGAAATATCTGGCACTACTATGGACGAGTGCAAGCCGCTACTCAAGCAGGTGCATCCCTAGAAACAGCCACAGTCAGCGTTTTGTTGGAACCCCTGTTAATGGCGGCGGCGGCCTTACTGGTGGCCGTCTTGAGTAGTCAGGCGATCGCAAGCCAGTACGGGTTTCTGGGCCTCTTACTGCACTTGCTTATATTGGCCGGAATACTCCTGGCCCTACATCCCACAGTGCTGAATCTGCTTATTCGTAAATTAGCCAAAGCAAAACAGAAAGCTACGCCAGTCCTAGAACCTGTAGCAACCCCTTTTTCCTTAAATCACTACCCATGGATGGGTTTGTTAGGAGAATTGGGATTTTTGCTACTGAGAGGAGGAGGTTTCCTACTGACGTTTCAGGCTCTGAATTCGTTTACTCCCTCACAAGTGCCAGTACTCTTGAGTGCCTTCAGCTTGGCCTGGTTACTGGGGCTAGTAGTACCCGGTGCCCCAGGAGGCATGGGGGTGTTTGAGGCTACAATCATTTCCCTGCTAGGCCGCGAATTTTCCTCTGGTTTGCTGCTGGGAGTAGTCGCACTCTATCGGCTGGTAAGTGTAGCCTCAGAAGCCTTGGGAGCCGGCCTGGGCTGGCTGGATCAGCAGACAAATCAAAATAAGTCATTGCCCCAAAGCATAAGGCAAAGGCATTAGAGGGTGTTTGAAAAGTATCTGGCGGTTAAAACCGCGACTACACTCACCCAGTCTGCCGACGCAGACTCAATACAATCAAGGTTTTCAGTAACCTGCATCGGTAGGTTTTCTCGGTATAGCCGCGACTTCAGTCGCCAAAGTAGCTTGAAAACATCCTCTAAGGATCTTCTTCAAGTAAATCTGCTTGAGACATGAGTTCATCCGGCACTAATTCATTTGGAAATAACTCCAACTGTTTTTCTTGTTTTAGCTGAGAGAAAATACGGTAAGTGTCCGGATCGAAAATTTTGGCTTCTTCCGGTGCTTGCTGCTCCATTTTGACCAGGTTATACTGCACGTTTTCTGCATAAATGGCAAAGGTAACATTAAAAACTTCTAGAAAGTTCACTACCCATGCACATTCACTTTCTGTGTAGTCCTGATAGTACTGAATTAAGTCAGCAATGCGGGCTTCTAAATGGGTTCGAGCATGCTTACAAATTAGAATAATTTTAAGTAAGACAATAACCAGTGTGAGAGCATTTCCCTGATTCAGCAATTGCACAAATAAAGGAGATGGTTCCGTCTGATTTTCGGTGGTGAGGACATCAATAATACGATTACAAGTTCTAAGAATTAAAGCACTGGTGACCACTTCATTGTCATAGCTCACATACAATTTCTCCAACTTCTCGCTCAGTTTTACTGTTAACGTATCGGCAAAATGGCGATTCTCTACTGAAAAAGCTAGATATTTGAGGAGGCTACGTTTAAATTCTCGGTAAGATAGATTCTCAACTTGATTAGCAAAAATATTAGCCAGGTTAGTATAGCTGAATTGGCCTCGTCGCACTACAATCAGTTTGATCAGTCGGAGAGCCTCATCGCCCAGAGCAGTAGGGTTTTTAAGTGAGGCTGCCGCAGAGTTGCGAGTTTGCGATCGCGCAATATACATCGCGAGATCAAACTTAAAGCGGTCTTTCAACTGTTTAGAAAGTGCTCTGGCGGCTTCCCGTTGTTCGATCGGATTTTTCAGGTTGATGTATTGGGGGACCAATAAATAGGATGTATAGCGAGACACCCAGGGCCCACGAGCCTGATCTTCATATCGAGAGGCAAATAACTTGAGTTCTTCAAAGTCTTTACTGTTAACAAAGTCAATAATCCAGGTTCTTAATCGCTTCAGTGTGGGAGAAGCCGTGTACCGATTAAATAAGGGGTCAGAAAAGACTTGAATGAGTTCTTGAATTGGCTTATAGTTTCTGCTGGCATACCAGTTGTTGACCAGGATGTAGCAACATCGCTTTAACGTATGCCTGAATTCTTCCTGATTGTCGGAGAAAACAACCTCGTAGATCGTATGTAAAGCACCCGTACTAACAGAATCTGTATGGAAGATAAATAGTCGTTTAAACTCTAATAAAACCTCTTCCGGTGGCCATTTTTTAACAATACTAAGTAAGAACTCGTAAATACAATCTTGTGCTTGTTGAATGTTACGCCCCGATCGATGAAATCTGTAGGGCTGATCATTCTGCTGAAAATTTTGTACCGGCTCCCCAATCATCATGACGACTCAGAATGCGTAAAGGTTTTGCTCTTGTGTCTTTAAAGACGACTAACCCACCGGTGAAGTAGAAGTAATTTCGTTTTTAGTGACGCATCATAACTTCTGCCACAGAAGGGCATTGCTGCTGTTCTTATTCCTTTAGTCCATGCAACAGATCCCTTATGCTAATCATGAGATATTTCCCTATGGTGGAAGTGATGGAGCAAGAGTGGGGGCTGTGATACTTAACCCTAGCCTTAAGTGATCTCCGTCATCAAGGCCAACTGAGTGCAGCTATTGTAACAAGACCTCGCAGCCTCCTGATTAGTCTTCAGGATAAAGGGAGGGAATTATTCATCCTTTAGATAGACTCTAAACTTAGAATCCATTACCCGTCAATGGAGAAAATGTGCAGTAGCGACATCACGACTGACAGCATCAGAGTAGTAGAGATAGGGGCAGAGGGACTTGAACCCTCACGACCTTGCGGTCAACGGATTTTAAGTCCGTAGCGTCTACCATTCCGCCATGCCCCCAAGGAGATGGGCTGTTTTAGCAACCTCTTTTATGATATTTAATCAGCCACTCGTACTATTCCATCATTAATTGAGTGATTTGTACAACTTTATAGTTCAAATGGGTAATCGCTATCGTTAAAAAACTAGATCGGGACGGGCAAACGATAGAATAATTCCCATTACCCGATAACGGGCTTGCACACCTGAGTTACTGTTTTCACCCTAAAGATGGTTATTGCACTCTTGTATCTAGTCCTGGCGGGAGCCTTTCTGGTGGTTATCCCAGCGATCGTGTACTTCTACCTGCAGGCTCGCTGGTACGTTGCAAGCTCCTTCGAGCGTGGGTTTATGTATTTTCTTGTATTTTTCTTCTTCCCTGGCCTGTTACTGCTGGCTCCCTTCCTGAATTTCCGGCCCAAGCGTCGTTCGATTGAGGGAGCCAATGCGGCGGGTTGATGTCATTGGTATAGGTATTGGGCTATTGGCATCGGGTGGCTTAGTGTTTGTAGTCTTTCGTCTGATGGGAGTCGACCCCACCAATGCGGGAATTTGGACTCAGGCATTGCTGGTTGCCGGATTGATCGGTTGGCTGGCTACCTATGTGCTGCGGGCTGTGTCAGGAAACCTGACCTACCATCAGCAACGCAGGGAGTATGATGATGCTGTCTTGCAGAAGCGTTTAGATGAACTCACTCCTGAGGAACTGGCGCAACTACAAGCTGAAATCGAGCAGGAAAAATCTGCTTCTAACAATTCACTGAACTCCTAGTCCTCTAGCTGTTACGCCCAATGACCTCTGTTTCCCAACGCTTTGAACAACTGCGTAGCCGTGCTCGTTGTGCTTTGATTCCCTTTATTACCGCTGGTGATCCAGACCTTGCAACCACCGAAGCTGCACTGAAAATCCTGGATGACAACGGGGCTGATCTGATCGAGTTGGGGGTTCCCTATTCTGACCCCCTCGCAGATGGCCCCGTTATTCAAGCGGCAGCAACCCGTGCCCTTAAGCAAGGGGCACGGTTAGAGCAAGTTTTGGCGGTCGTGCGGCGGGTTAGCCCATCCATTCGAGCGCCGATCGTTCTATTCACTTACTACAACCCGATTCTCAACCGGGGGGTTGAGTCCTTCCTGCAAGATGTGGCAGCGGCTGGTGTGAAAGGACTGGTTGTACCCGATTTGCCCCTGGAAGAGTCAGAGGTTTTGTTGCAACCTGCCCAACAGCATGGCATCGAAGTGATTTTGCTGGTTGCACCCACCACCCCCAAGGAGCGAATGGGCGCGATCGCAGACAGGTCTCAAGGGTTTATCTACCTCGTCAGTACAACTGGGGTCACGGGGATGAGATCCCAGTTAGAAACGCGAGTCAAAGAGCGATTACTAGAACTCCGTACTGTCACGGATAAACCTATAGGAGTAGGATTTGGTATTTCTCAGCCAGAGCAGGCTCGTCAGGTTGCAGACTGGGGTGCAGATGCGGTGATTGTCGGTAGTGCTTTTGTAAAACGGCTCGCAGAACAACCTCCAGAAAAAAGCTTGCCGGATCTGGGAGAATTTTGCCAGAGCTTAAAAATGGCTATTTCGATGCCCTAGGAGGGGTTTGAAAAGTATCTGGCGGTTAAAACCGCAACTACACTCACCCAGTCTGCCGACGCAAACTCAATACAATCAAGGTTTTCAGTAAACAGTTAAGGTTTTCAGTAACCTGCGTCTGCAGTTTTTCGGGATAGCTGCAACTTCAGTCGCCAGGGTGACAAAGAGACAGGCCTTTAAAACATCCTCTAAGACTTCAATTTCTAAGTAATATGGCTTAGCGGGATTTAACTTTTCCGTAAAAATACTTGACTTTGATGTACGGAGGCTGTACTTTCTAACTGGTGAGAACCCTCTTGCATGGATTCTCACTCTGGCTTAAAACTCCCAAGCTTATCTTCTGGTAAGATGGTAATCCTGTTTCCTCACAACCCGCTATTCTATCTGACAACCCAGTTATATAGAAAGGCCGCTCTCTGTTGCATCTACCTCACTCTAAGTCGGTCTAAATTAACGCTCTACCATAGGGTTTAGCAATCAGATTCGTCCGTGTTAACGGTTTAACGTTAATTAGTAGTTTAAACTGATTAGCTAAAACTCAAGCTGGTCTCGTCTCCACCTCGTTTCCGTCCTGTAGATATTTGAATAAGGTTTGAGCTTTGGATGAGTTCTCCAACACTGTCGTTGGGGGTCAGGCGTTTGCGAACATGCATGTTCATGCTGATGGCAGGCGGCTTGAGTTGTCATGGGCCAGCGGTTTATGCCCAGACAATAATCCCCAATAC
>NZ_JBRAGO010000080.1:18117-20866 GCF_052746595.1 Leptodesmis sp. | reverse complement strand
TTCGCATACAGCGCGGGACTTATAGCTCCCCGAACCCCTCAATAGTTAAATCAAGGCTCATGCTTAACCTCCGATCGGGCGATCGATTTCATTACTGCTTCCCTTGCCAAATTGCTCTGAAAGTAAGTTCACACATCAATGGAGAGCTATCTGTCAGAACAAATAGCCCCAGACAGCAGAAACTTGATTGCCAGGAGAAATCCCGGATGTTCAGGCTTGGTTTCGTCCTATGAAATCCGCTGATCTGATGACTCTTTGTACAGGCGGATGCCGTTCGCCCTTACGGAGAATGCACTCACGAATCAAACAAACTTGATATTCAGAGGGAATTCATTTTCGATTATGGGAGCTTTTTAACTAAAAAAGCCATTTTTTTACTAAAATTGACTATCTTGCCAATGCTCATTCTGCGATCGTGCATCTGCTGATCGCATTTCTACGGGAACCAATCGCTTTCTCAGAGGCTGGACGATCATGCTCAATAAATAGACAACGCCAGCGACTAGAATAATCGTGGCTCCAGAGGTGAGATTGAGCGCATAGGACAGCTATAAACCAATAAACCACTATCGACGACTCCGGGAATGGTATTGAGGGTGCGGTTTAATTCCCCTGGATCGTCAATGCGATCGAATTTTACATCCAGCACTATATTGCCCTGATCGGTAATCACTAGTCCATCTTTGTTGCTGGTGGCCATACGGATTTCCGGTTTTCCTCCCAGCTTTTGAATGGCCCGCATGGCAGGAGTCACCGCAAACGGTAACACCTCGACCGGAACCGGGACAACACCCAGATGATCCACCACTTTGGAGCGATCGACCACCACAATAAACATCTCTGCCAGGGAGTCCACCACTTTTTCCTGGGTATGAGCCGCACCTCCCCCCTTAATCAGATTTTTCTGCGGATCTACAGCATCAGCTCCATCGATCGCGATATCAATATGATCGATATCATCTAAGGTGGTCAGCGGTATTCCATAACGTCTAGCCAGAGCCGCCGCCTGATAGGAGGTGGGAATTCCGCGAATATTGCTTAAGGCTCCTGATCTTAGAAATCCACCCAGATACTGAATGGCAAAAGCTGTGGTGGAACCTGTCCCCAGCCCTATGATCATACCTGACTTGACTCGACAGGCTGCAGCCCTACCCACGGCTTGTTTGACGACTGTGATAGAATCCGATTCCGAGGATAGGGATACCATCAACCTTCGCCTGTTGCCTTGGGAGTGACAAACCAGAAAGGTCCAGTTTCAGTACAGAGATCATCCTGATCGGTTTCATACACCAACAGGCCATCCTCCCGATCCAAAATTAAGGCTTCTCCTAACCGCACAAAGGAGATAAATGGAGCCAGATAGTGAGCCGGACGAGCATCCGTGCAAGTGGGCAGTACGGTTTCCATATAAAATTCGTACCCCACATCCTCAACACTTTCGTAGTAGCGGATCGAGAGATCCTCGACGTCCTTTCCTGGAAAGCGGTTTTGGATGGCTTTCTGTAAGCGCTCCGGAAGAGTTTGAGTAGGAGACAGTAACACTCCAGATTTCATCGTTTGCTCCTCCATAATCGAATTTCAACCCAACTTACCCCTGCCCTAAGCAGGCTCATAGTGTGAGTACCCAGACCTTCAGAAAACTAGCCCACACTTTAACTTTAGACAAACAGTGTGAGGAACTTGTGAGGATATCATTTGTAATGATATGTTATTTTACCGACTGATTGATTGTTTTTGTAGAGTATCTCTAGAGTAGAAGAGATTGTCGAGATTGTTAAAAGACAATGCAGTGATTAATGTGCTTAGAGTCATTTTCTGTGGCGGCTCTATCCAGATCAGGGTTTAGGTATCTAAAGAATTCATCTACCTGCTTTTGCAAATCTGACTTTTTCCTAATTTGATAAAACACGGGGAAAGGATTAGCAATCAGAATGCTGGGCCAATATCATACTAATTTGCCTACAATAGCGATTTATTAAGCAGCCAACATGGAGCGTGTAAGAGGCATAAAATTATTAAGATAGTCAAACTATATGAAAACACCCAAAATATCTCGGACGATATGGCACCTCTTGGTAGGGACGAAGCATTCGGCGGTTCTCCTTGAACAGCAGGAGACGATCGTTATCTGAATGCTACGCCCCTAGAGCAGGTTGCATCTCATCGATACAGACCTGGATTGTAGCGATCGCCACCTTCGACCAAGGCGGGCTCCACTTCTGTCACGGTAAAGTGGTCTAGATTTTTCCGTAAGACTTCGCGTTGTTGTTCCGTTAAGCCCGGAATATCTAACACATCTTGCACATCCTTGTAAGGGGCGTTGTTGACAATCAGTCGGGCCAGATTCGGGTACAGACCAGGATATTGGCGGAAAGCCCGAATATTGCTGTTATTGAGATCCAGTTTTTGGCCAAACTCTGTACTTAGCTTTTCTTCCACCGGATTCTGAGCGACTTGCAAGCGTCCTGAATCCATTGCTGGTGCTGCTACCATTGGTTGAAATGGGGCCAACCATCCCCAAACACAGATACACAATAGTATCGTGAGTAATCCTCGGATGATCCTGTTCATGGTCTTAATCCTTGTATGGAAGGGTTTGTACTAAACTCTGACATGACTATTGCTTGCTCGCATCATGGGTCGGGGTGGCATTCTCCGTTCTAATGGCATGATCGCTTTTGAGACGGTAAAGTTTTTATCTGCCAATTTCACTGCCCGTTGCGCCAGCTAATGGTGAAGCTCACCCTCA
>NZ_JBRAGO010000080.1:0-18017 GCF_052746595.1 Leptodesmis sp. | reverse complement strand
ACTGGTATCTGCGTCTGTTAAGTCAGCTCCCCATAAATTCGCCTCGCACAGGTTGGCATCACACAAATCTGCTCCCTGCAAGTTAGCTTCAGTCAGGTTGGCTTTCCATAGCCTGGCACCGCACATCTTGACCCCTGTTAAATTCGCTCCCGTTAAATTGGCTTCTGATAAGCAGGTTAGATGCAGGAGTGCGTCGCTCAAGTCTGCATTCACTAGCAAGGCACCACTGAAATCAGCTTCGATTAAATTAGCCGCCTTGAGGACAGCTTGACTCAGATTGGCATCACTGACGAAAGCCCCAAAGAGATTAGCCTGAGAAAGATTCGCCTCAGTTAAATTAGCTTCGCTGAGATTAGTCGTATTCAAGATGGTATGCGTCAAATTAGCACCCCTGAGTTCGCAGCGAGCGAAATCTGCGCCACTCAGATTAACTCCACTGAGATCCATACCAGTTAACAGGCTGTCACTAAAATCTCTTTCTCCCGCGGCATAGCGATCCAGCAATTCGTGGCGATCCAGTGAGCGTAGCTCGATTTGATCGACAGATTTAAAGGTATTCATACGTTCCCTCCTCTTGAAGTTTATTCGGTAAACTGGATCGATCCGCGAACCCATGAATTATCTTGACTGATGGGCGCGATTTCTAGCCCTTCTGGAATGTCCACAAGGGGGGTTTTGAATTCCGCGCAGAGCGATCGCATCCGCGCACAGATAGCCGTAAACTCCTCATCCTTGGCTCGTTCAACCCGTGCATAGTGCAACCGCACGGGAATTAATTTCAGGCTGTGTAATTCACTCCTTTTTATATTGACTAAAAATACAAACGACCAATCATTGTGCAGGTACGGATCAACCATATAGTCATCCAAGAAATCACCTGTATCGTACAAAATGAGGCGATGATGATAGCATTCAACCGCCTGCACCAGATGGGCAGAATGTCCGTAAAATAAATCCACTCCACAATCAATTGCGGCGTGGGCAAACGCTCGAAAGTGCCGAGGAGGAGAGAGCACCATATTCGGCCCCCAGTGGGCAGACAGAATCACAAAATTCGCACCCGCTTGACGGGCCTGGTCTACACTGTTCTGAACGATCGCCAGTACTTCCGGTCTGGGAGCGATCTCCAGGTAGTACGTGCCAGGACGATCAGGTTCAGCCGCAAACGTCTTTTCATTATCGGTGAGGGCAATGAACCCCAGGCAAAGATCGGCCAGGGGAATGATAGCTGGGGCGATTGCCTGCTGCAGATTCCGTCCTGCCCCAGCATGGTGAATCTTGGCGGCATCCAGATAATCAAGTGTATCCAGCAAGCCCTGATCATCAAAATCCAAACTATGATTATTGGCGAGACTGACACAGCGAACGTTGGCCGCCTGCAGCACCTCAACCGCGACTGGATCGGCCCGAAGGTGAAGCAATTTGGCGGTTTTGCGGCATTGTTGAGTCTGGTGAGTAATGGCACATTCCAGGTTGGCGATCGCCAGATCAGCTTCTTTGAGAATTGGTAAGACATCCCCCCAAACGGATCCCGGTGTGAATGCCTTGTCCTTCGATCGGTGTCTCAGGATTTCCTCACTCACCCCTCGGCCCAACATGACATCCCCGACCAGCGCTAAGGTCACAACGTCTGTCATACTCACCCACCTTGATTGTGTGGTATCAGGTAGCGCTGGAACCACTGACTGGCGAGTATGGCGACCTGCTCCAGCGTACCGGGTTCTTCAAACAAATGGGTAGCTCTGGGAACGATTTCCAGCCGTTTGGCTGCCGCGTGATGCAGTTGGGCTAGGGCATCTTCATTCATCGTAATCACGGGAAAATCATGGCCGCCGACAATCAGTAAAGTGGGAGCTTTCACCTGGGGAAGTACCGCACCCGCCAGATCGGGACGACCGCCTCGGGAGACGATCGCGCTCACCACCTCTGGACGTTGGGTGGCTGCGATTAAAGCCGCTGCACTGCCCGTACTGGCTCCAAAGTAGCCAATCCTGAAGGATCGGGTTGCAGGAGTGTGGCAGAGCCAGTCTGTCGCTCCAACCAGTCGGGCAGCCAATAGACCAATATCAAACCGGAGTTGTCGGGTACGCAAATCGATCTCTTCTTCTTCAGCCGTCAGCAAGTCCAGCAACAGGGTCGCCAATCTGGCCTGCTGCAATACACTGGCGACATAGCGATTGCGGGGACTATGACGACTGCTGCCACTGCCATGCGCGAATAACACAACTCCCTCTGGGCGCCAGCTGGAATCACCAGATTGCCCTCTAACTGAACCGAGTCTGCGGAAACGGAAACGAAATGCTCCCGGACATTCTCAGTAGAGATTCTAGACATATTGTTGGCCTCATACAGAAGTGAAAGAGTGTTGCTGACGGGTGGTTGGTCTGGCTAATAGTTCGCGCACTTCGTCATCTGTGGTTTGGGAGAACTCTTCGTACCAGAGGCCGATCGCATAGAACAATTCAGGGGTCATCAAACAGACAACTTCATCGACTTCAGCTTTGAGTTCTTCACAGGTAGAGGGTGGGGCTACGGGAGTGGCCACAATCAGTCGGGCGGGTTGTTGAGATTTGATCACCGCAATCGCGGCCTGGATGGTGGCTCCGGTAGCAATACCATCATCGACCAGAATTACTGTGCGATCGCGGATCTCTGGTTGCGGACGATCGCCCCGATAGGCCCGATCGCGACGTTGTAATTCCTTCAACTCCTTGGCCGCTACTTCATCGATCGTTTTACCAGGAATTCCTAACCAACCCTCGCTGACGTTGAGCATAGTCCTTTAACTCCCGTTCAGCCGCATTAAAGGCATCCCGAATCGCCACATAAATATCCTCACTTTGCTGGTGTTCTGGGGGATCTCGATTCACCACCAACTCTCCATCAGGTACAGTCAGGTCAATGCGGATATGGTAAAGGTTTCCTTGATGATGCCGATGCGAGGTTTCCACCATCACCCGACAATTCATAATGCGATCGTAGAACTCTTCCAGCTTGTCAATATGATTACGCAGGTTAGTATCGATCGCCGCTGACGACGAAATACCTCGAAAGGTAATTTGTGGGTTAAGCTGCATAAACCCTCCCTTTTATGTCTTTGTCTTTAAGGCGTGTCTTCCCACTCATGGCGTAGCTCTTGAATGTACGCCGCCCAAGATTTAGCTCGTGTTGCTTCCGAAGATCCTGTGTCAGTCGAGAAGTGCGATCGTTTCTGTCATTTAGATTTAAAGTTTTGTTGCTGTTGACGGGTTATGGCCCTAGTCATAAAGCCTCACCTCCTATCCTGCATCTCAGGCAAGAGTTGTGAGGATTTTGTGAGGAAGATGTAAACTAAACTAAGCCCAGTTAGAGAACAGGCATCTTCCCATATTTTCCCATAAGAAAGGCTATAGTTTTGGACTTGGACAAGGTTTAAATAAATCAACCGGGTTGCAGAATACTCCAGCTAAAAAGTAAAGAACACCTGATACCTGTAAAACAAAGCTTAAAAATACTGCGAGGAAACTAAGTTTGCACCTTTTCCTCACAGTATTAACTTAGTGTGGGATTCAACCTTACCTCCTCGCGAACTCACCAGTACGGTATCGTTGCTTTACCAACTGATATAGTCGCTTTTCCTTCAGAGCCTCGCCCAGCATTACTCTTTACTATACGCGCCATAGCTCCTGAGTGTTGCTGCTTTAATCTATATCTTGGGAAGCTCCGATCCCACTTATATATTAACACAAGCCAGGACTATTTTTTAGGGTACTTTCGATTGCTATCTGGAGTTCCACCGAACTTACCATCGGGCAATCCGTTTCCCAATTAGTGTAGTTGTCACAATCGAGAACAGCAGCAATGGAACAGTGACAATACATATCGCTATTAGAATCTCACCAAGCTTCTGTATTGTTTTTCCTATCGTAGCGAAATAGACTGATTTCGCTACGACCTCCTTCAGGAAGGCTGGTTAAATAAATGAAAGTTTTTCTGATTAAAAATGAAATAGTAGTGTCATGCAACTTAATGAAAAATTTTGCTAGTAAAGGCACACTATTCTTTCGCGGGTCTTGGATCGCGTTACGGTTATTAAGATAAGGCTAAATAACTGGTATGAAGGCTAAGCTTTTTTGACTACAGGGCTGCATAGCTTCTAAGAGTGCCTGTCTACAGGACTGTCTGAAGTTACTTAACAATACTTAACCTCATCTTGTTGAGAAAGATTCTAAACTAACTTCTGAAAGATTATTGCTAATCTTTCTCAGTTGAAGGCAGTTTTTACCTACGGATTCATCTATGCAGACTTATGACAATCCATCGGTCAAATATGGCTGGTGGGCAGGAAACGCTCGCTTTGCCAATTTCTCTGGCTTATTCATTGCCGCTCATGTGGCTCAAGCTGCTTTGATCGCCTTTTGGGCAGGCGCATTCACACTGTTTGAAACTTCCTGGTTTGATTCCACTCGTCCAATGGGTCAGCAGGGACTGATTCTCTTGCCTCACCTGGCAACCCTAGGGCTGGGTGTGGGCGATGGCGGACAGGTGATTGATACCTACCCCTATTTTGTAGTGGGAGCAGTACATTTAGTTGCCTCTGCGGTGCTGGGTGCAGGAGCATTGTTCCACACTTTCAAGGTGCCTGAAGACTTGAAAACGGCATCAGGACAGGCGAAAAAGTTCCATTTTGAGTGGAATGACCCTAGGCAGTTAGGCTTGATTTTGGGGCATCATCTGATCTTCTTAGGAGTTGGTGCATTGCTGCTGGTTGCCAAGGCTATGTACTGGGGTGGGCTTTATGATACCGCCAGTCAAACAGTTCGGGTGGTGACGCAGCCAACTCTGAATCCAGCTGTTATTTATGGCTACCAAACGCACTTTGCCAGTATCGATAATTTAGAAGACCTAGTGGGTGGACATATTTATGTCGGTGTGATGCTGATTGCTGGTGGCATCTGGCATATTTTGGTGCCGCCACTCAAGTGGGCAAAGAAGGTGCTGATCTTTTCGGGGGAAGCGATTCTCTCTTACTCGTTGGGTGGTATTGCACTTGCCGGATTTGTGGCGGCTTACTTCTGTGCTGTCAACACGCTGGCTTATCCGGTTGAGTTTTATGGTGCACCATTAGAAGTCAAATTGGGAATTGCTCCCTACTTTGCGGATACGGTCAAGCTGCCGATGGGTGCTCATACGTCTCGTGCCTGGTTAGCCAATGCTCATTTCTTCCTGGCATTCTTCTTCCTGCAGGGGCATCTGTGGCACGCGCTCCGTGCAATGGGATTTGATTTCCGACGGGTAGAACGAGCGTTGGACTCTGTAGAAGCCTGATTTTAGATATGTGATGGAGTGATGGGGGAGAGAAGCAGAGCAAAAGGTCAGTCTGATGCTATTACATCTTCCTCTCTCCTTCACCTCTCCACTTTTTCACTTTTTCATCTTCCAATGAATTGTCCTTGCTGTTCCGGAAAATTATTGAGACATATCAGTCAACAAGGACTGTATTGGTATTGTCTTGATTGTCGTCAAATCATGCCAAAGTTGTCTGGAAGTTGTGACAGGGATACGGCTTCTGATGAATATTCTTCTAAGCTCGATCGCCCACTATGGATTTACATTCCACGATATCCC
Source organism: Leptodesmis sp. (assembly GCF_052746595.1). Lineage (NCBI taxonomy): Bacteria > Bacillati > Cyanobacteriota > Cyanophyceae > Leptolyngbyales > Leptolyngbyaceae > Leptodesmis > Leptodesmis sp. The sequence goes on along the minus strand of NZ_JBRAGO010000080.1, from coordinate 12,410 downwards.
AAACAGTTTCTACCGAAGTCTGTATAAGGGTTTGTTCATTTCTTTCCTGGTCTGTTGATACAAGAGAACATACGCACATTTGACGCAATGAATTGAGGAGAAAAAATGGTGAAGATTGGTCTATTCTATGGCACTCAAACGGGTAATACTCAAACCGCTGCTGAGTTAATCCAGAAAGAATTTGGGGGTGACAGCGTGGTGGATCTATATGACATCTCTGCTGCTAATGCAGATGACTTTAAGCAGTATGAGTATTTGATCATTGGCTGTCCTACCTGGAATATTGGGGAACTGCAAAGCGACTGGGAAGGATTTTATGATCAGCTAGATAGCATTAATTTCAGTGGTAAGAAGGTAGCGTATTTTGGTGCTGGTGATCAGATTGGTTATGCTGACAATTTTCAGGATGCGATGGGCATTTTGGAAGAAAAGATTGCATCGCTGGGCGGCAAAACGGTGGGGTATTGGCCAACTGATGGTTATGAACATAGTGAGTCGAAAGCCGTGAAAAATGGCAGATTTGTGGGGCTGGCGATCGATGAAGATAATCAGTCTGATTTGACAGATACGCGCATTAAAACCTGGGTGGCTCAATTGAAACAGGAGTTTGGAGTGTAGAAGATATGCAACAGTTGCAACCCTCTGATTTAAATGAACGTCACCCACAGAGCGATGACGGAATCATTCTGGAATCATCCGAAGAACCTGAGGTGGTGCCTCCTAGCTTGATCATGCGAATTGAAATCTGGAGTGGTCGATTAGCCATGTTTAGTCTGACCACAATGCTAGCAACAGTCGCAGTCAATGCTCGCTAAGTGCCTCTTTTAGTTATACGTTTTTTCTTCTATCATTTCCTATGTCTACATTACCCCATGCACTCTGGCTAAATGTTAGCCCTGCCTTAGAAAAGCTTGATCGCCCATTGTTGGATGCTCTATCTCGACATATAGCGATCGCCCAGTGGCAATATTGCCAGACTCAAGATGAGCCAATGTCTTTAGAAATTGCCCTGGTGTTACTGCATGACTACCTGAAACATCATGATCGCCCTATCCATTTACTGGGGCATGGTACCAGTGGTTTACTAGGATTGCTCTATGCTCGTCGTCATCCAGAGCGGGTACGTTCACTCACCCTCCTCTCTGTTGGTGTCCATCCGGCAGTGGATTGGCATGCTCATTATTACACCCAGTTTCAGTTCCTTCCTTGCTCCCGTGAAACACTGTTAATGCAGACCGTTTATCATTTGTTTGGGCACCAATCTCGTTCTATCAAACGAGATCTCCTACAAGTATTGGAACGAGATCTTAGAAGCTCTCTGTCGCCTCATACTCTTTATCGACGAGTGAGTTTCTTTCCGGGTGGGGTATCGGTTCCCCTGATGGTTTGCGGTAGTCAGAATGATGTTGTGGTTGATCCGAATTTGTTGCAGGGATGGCAACCCTGGTTAAAGGAGGGCGATCGCCTCTGGCAATGCCCTGATGGACGTCATTTCTTTCACTACTTCTATCCAACACAGGTGAGCAAGCAAATCGTTGCTTTCTGGCATGCACAGCCATCCTGTCAGGCTGCAACGGTTGGCTTAGAATCAGTCAACATAAGTGCCTGAATTCCTTCAAATCATTGCAGGATGGCATCATCCCCCTAAAACGACTTTATCAAGTTCACTATAGCCGTTGTGTATTTTTCACAAGAGACTATCGCTTGAAATGTACAGTCTATGCCTATAAAGGAGATGTTGTGGGTCAATCTTTATCTTGTACGAAACTAGATCAAGCAGAATACTTGACATCGGTGCAGGTCAGCGAACTTCCGCCAGAGAGTGGTTATCTCCCAAAAGCATTGTTGGTTCATGTTTGGAAAAGTCAGGAATTATTGAAGATGATTCATCAACCTTCGATCTCCGATCGGTTACTTCATCTATTGCTATGGCTTCCAGATCAGTTTGAGCAGCCTATTGCCACTGGAACACGACTCGATTTGCGGTTAACGCATCAAGATTTGGCAGACACGATCGGTTCAACGCGGGTGAGTGTGACTCGCTTACTAAACCAGATGGAGCGACAGGGAAAGATTGAGCGATCTCAATGCAATCTGATCCTTTGCTTGTAAGTGGGTATCCAAGAAATACAGCATTCATGTCACCTCGTCCTCTCAACCTCCGCCAATCCGACCTTGAGCGCCTTTACCAGGCACAAGCAATCTTGCGACAGGATCTGGAAAATCCGCCTTCATTACTGGAATTGGCAAAGCAGGTTGGATTGAATGATTACAAGCTGAAGTCAGGGTTTCGCCAGATTTTTGGTACAATTGTTTTTGGCTATTTGCATCAGCGATGGATGCAAATAGCCTATGAACTACTGATCTCCAGCGATCTAAAGGTTACTGAAGTTGCCAGTCAGGTAGGTTATACCAGCTTGAGTGCCTTTAGCACTGCATTTAAGAAGTTCTTTGGAATTAGTCCAAGTCGTTGCAGAGCAAAGATCTAAGTGCATCTATACCTGGATTTGATCCGTTTCAAGCAAGCAAAAATTTTCTACCTTACTGTATGATAAAGTCAGTAACCTAAGAGATATACTTTTGAGACTATCTCCAGTATTACCCAGACCATGCAGTTCAGAGATAGCATTTTGGCTGGATAGCTGGGGCTTTTTGGATTTGTTTTCATGTCTTGGCTTGCTGATTTTTAATATAAAAATAAAGTTAAAAATAAACTCAAAGAAGGTTTAAGAAGATTAAAAAGGAGCTTCTTCTTAAAAAGCCTTTATTCAAAAGCTTGGCTTTCTAACATATCAACTATATCAGTTAGCCAGTTCTGCAACTCAATCTCTTAGTAATATTTAAGAAATGTTTAAATTATGTTTAAGAGATGTTTAAGAATCCTTGATTGAATGTGATCTCATCTCAAGTATTTGAGATAATTTTGCGGTAAGCATTGTTCGGGAGAAAGCTCCAAATGACCGGGGAAGATGACCTAATGAGATATAGCCTAGAAGCTTTAACGGCTTCTAGTTGGCAAGGGTTTGTTTATTTCAGTGAATTGAATCATCACTGGGAGGATGGATTAGAGGGCGATCGCTTCTCAACGGGGTAGGACATTTTTCTCAACCCAGCAATTCTGCCTTTATCTAGTCAGCGACCGGGAAATCGTGTCCGCATCATTTCTCTTAACTGTGGCGACTCCAACAATCGTCTAATGGGAATGGGGTTAATACCAGATGCGATCCTGGAGATAATTAGTTGCAGTAATACAGGTTCGGTCATTGTAGCCCTGCAAGACCAACGATTGGGACTAGGCGCGGAGATAGCACAACGAATTCAGGTCATCGATGCGGCAACACCATCAGGTGAGCGACAGAGTCTTTCTGCAATAAGGACAACAACCATGCAAACTACTTCTCAGGTGCCCATGGTCAAACTGCGAGATACCGCGATCGGCTCCGTCTTGCGCGTGATCGGCTATGAACCCACCGCACGAGATTACAAGCGCAAGCTCCTGGCAATGGGGTTAACGCCCGGTACGGAACTGCGGGTGACGCGCCATGCTCCCCTGGGCGACCCAACGGAAATTGAAGTGCGCGACTTTCACCTGAGTCTGCGAAAAGATGAAGCCGATGCCCTGATTGTCACGCCCATTACCGGAGAAGCATCATGATGCAAGCAACGATTGGATTGGTCGGCAATCCCAACTGTGGTAAAACCACGCTGTTTAATGCCTTAACTGGAGCCAATCAGCGGGTGGGCAACTGGCCCGGTGTGACGGTCGAACGGAAAGAAGGCAACTATCGCTACCAGGAGCAGATCATCACAGTGGTGGACTTGCCCGGTGTCTATTCGGTGGATGCCGAAGATATGACGACGGGGCTGGATGAACTGGTAGCGCGGGATTACCTGCTATCCGGTGAGGCGAATGTCATCGTTAATATCGTGGATGCTTCTAATCTGGAGCGGAATCTCTATCTCACCACTCAGATTCTGGAGATGGGCGTGCCGATCATCATCGCCCTCAACATGATGGATCTAGCGGAGAAACGGGAAATTCGCATTGATTCCCGCCTACTATCTGAACGTCTGGGCTGTCCGGTCGTTCCCCTCTCTGCCCATACCGGAAAAGGTGTGCCGCAGTTAAAAGAGGCGATTCATCAGGCTTTGATCCATTCCACAATTCCCAGCACCTATGTGGCTTATCCTCCAGTAATTGAGGAGGCTCTGGCTGATTTAATTCCAGTGCTGCAAACGCGAGCGATCGCCAATCCTGCTCACATTCGCTGGTTTGCGTTGAACCTGTTGCAGTATGACGATCGCCACCTCCCAGATTTGGGGCAGGATACCCTCCGACGGATTACCGAGCATCGGCATCGCATCCATCAAACTCTGGGAGAAGATACCGATTTACTGATTGCAGACAGCCGCTACACCTGGATTCGACACATTATTCAGGGGGTGAGTGAACGAACTCATATTGTGAAACAAACGATCTCCGATCGTATCGATCGTGTCGTGCTGAATCGGTGGCTGGGAATTCCCATCTTTTTAGTGGTGATGTATCTCATGTTTCTCATTGCCATCAATTTGGGGGGTGCGTTTATTGATTTCTTTGACATTGGCGTAGGCACTATTTTTGTCGGTGGAACAGCCCATTTACTCCAACAGATGAATGCTCCTGGATGGTTGACTGGATTATTGGCAGATGGTGTTGGGGGCGGAATTCAAACCACGGCTACCTTTATTCCTCAAATTGGTCTGCTATTCATCTTCCTGGCAATTCTGGAAGACTCTGGCTACATGGCACGGGCAGCATTTGTCATGGATCGGCTGATGCGGTTTGTCGGTCTGCCGGGAAAATCTTTTGTGCCGATGATGGTGGGATTTGGTTGCAATATTCCGGGCATTATGGCAACCCGGACACTGGAAAATCGGCGCGATCGCTTGATGACGATCTTGATGAATCCGTTTATGTCTTGTGGTGCCCGTCTGCCGGTCTATGCTCTTTTTTGCGCGGCTTTCTTCCCCACCAACGGTCAAAATATCGTTTTCCTGCTTTATATCCTGGGCATTCTGGCAGCCGTCTTTACCGGACTGGTGATGAAGAAAACCCTGTTCCGGGGCGATGCCGCGCCCTTTGTGATGGAACTGCCGCCGTATCACATTCCTACGGTTAAGGGCGTGTTGATTCGTGCCTGGGATCGGCTCAAAGCATTCATTACCAAAGCTGGACGGGTGATTGTGGTGATGGTGTTGATTTTAGGCTTAATCAACTCTGTTGGCATGGACGGTTCCTTTGGCAAACAGAATAGTCAGGATTCGATTCTGAGTGCCTTCAGCCGCACCATTACCCCCGTATTCACCCCAATGGGAATTCAGTCGGAAAATTGGCCTGCGACAGTGGGGCTAATGACCGGAGTATTTGCCAAGGAAGTCATGGTCGGCACGATGGACTCCCTTTATACCCAACTGGCAGAACAGGCATCCGGCACCAGCAACGAAGAAGAACCGTTCGATTTTTGGGGCGGCATTGGCAAGGCATTTGCCAGTATCCCAACCAACCTGGCAAAACTGACAGACAGTATTCTTGACCCGCTTGGACTCAGTATTTTGAATGACACTGGCGACCAGAAAGCGGCGGCGGAAGTACAAGAAGTGCATTACACCACCTTTGGACAAATGGCGACCCGATTTGGTAGCACCACTGCAGCGATCGCTTTCCTGCTCTTCGTATTGCTCTACTTCCCCTGTGTCTCCGCCATAGCAGCCGTCTACCGCGAAACCAACTTGGGCTGGACGGCTTTTGTGGGAGCCTGGACGACTGGGTTGGCTTATTGGGTGGCGGTGTTCTACTACCAGTTCATGACGTTTAACCAGCATCCTGGCAGCACGATCGCGTGGTTGGTGGGTCTGGCTCTATTCATGGTCGCAACCCTGGTGGGGTTGAAATGGTTTAGCGATCGCCGTCGCATTCTACCCCAGAGTTCAAATCGTCAAAAGGTCTTAGTCAATCAATGATTTTGCAACAACTCCAAACCTACCTCCGCACCCATTCCCAAACGTCTCTGGAAGAGCTTGTCTGTCAGTTTCAAACCGATGCAGATGCTTTGCGAGGTATGCTGAATCTACTGATTCGTAAAGGACGAGTGCGTAAACTGGCAGGCAAACAATGCGGTAGTTGTCATAGCTGTGCGCCAGAGAGTCTGGAACTGTACGAGTGGGTGAATTCCGATTCCACATAAAGAATCTAAGTCCTTCATCTTGACCTCCTCGTTATATGGTTTAGTAATGACTAAGTAATAAAAAGGATGTTGCTATGCTGTCTCAAGCCATGATCGATCGGTTGAATGAACAAATCAACCTGGAAATGTTTTCCTCTCATCTTTATCTGCAAATGAGTTCCTGGTGTGCCTACAAAGCTCTGGATGGTTGTGCTACCTTCCTGAACCAACACGCCGATGAAGAAATGATGCACATGCGACGGCTGATCAGCTACCTGCAAGAAACAGGAGCGCTTGCCATTATCGGTAGTATGGACGCACCGCCGAAGGAATTCAATTCTTTGCAAGCAATGTTTGAAGAAATTTATGCCCATGAGCAGTTCATTACTGGCAAAATTAATAGTCTTGTTCATCTGGCAAATACAGAACCTGATTATTCCACCCTGCAATTTCTGCAATGGTATGTCTCAGAACAACACCAGGAAGAGTTTTTGTTTAAGAGCATTCTCGACAAGATCAAACTGATTGGTACAGAAGGGCAGGGACTATTTTTTATCGATCGCGAAATTGGTAGCCTGGCTGCCACCAAGGCAAGGAAGCCACATCGACGTCACCAGCATTGGCAGATGAATACAAAGCACGGGCAACCTATCGCTTGATTTTGGGTAAGTTTGGGCCGATCCGTCCCTTTGTCAACATTGTGGAATCGGAGAAACGTCATGCAGCCCTCGTCTTGCTGGTTACCCATGATCCTGCCAGAGCGGCCTCAATTCTGACTGCTGTGTAATTTATTTCGTGTGACTACTGATAAGAAAGGTATCGTAACAGTCCTTAGGTTGTCAGATAGCAATGACAGTCAGGCTTGGCAACGAGCGACGCCGCTAACGCATTCAGGGCTGTCGCTGCCAGCAGCCCTCCCCCCGGTGCACCGTCGATCGTGATAAACGGCACCCCCGATCGCATGAGTTGGCGTTTGGCAAGCGGCGCATGGCTAAACCCGATCGGCATCCCAATCACCAGGGCAGGCTGAATGGCTTGCTGCTGAATCGCCTGACATACTGCCAGCAACATCGAGGGAGCGTAGCCGATCACCAGAATGCACCCCCTGGGACACTGGCTCAACCGTTCTTTCCATATGTGCTGTTGCCAGAATGCTGACTCGGCATCCCGTGCCGTTGTGATATGGGGATTATCGATCAGGGTGATGGTTTCACATCCCAGATGGCGTAAACGAGGTTGATCCAGGGCGGCGGCTATGACGGGTACATCTGCAACAATTGAACAGCTTGCTTGCAGGGCTGTTCGACTGGCAGCGATCGCCCCTTTCCCCACTTGCACAAATGGGATCAGACTCACATCGCCACAGGCCAGCAACAACTGAGAGAGCAGATCGACCTCAATCTCGGAGCGATCGCTCAAGTCTGGCAATAACCCTTGCAGCGATTCCTGAAAGGATTCCGGGTGAGTGTGAACTTCGGCATCGATACCATTCCACAAGGCTTCAAACTGATTCAGGTGCGTTTGAGTCTGCGCCTCTAGCTGTTTTAAGTTGGCCAGCACCTCTGCCTGAGTGGCTTGACAGGCGCGATCGCGTCCCAACAGTCGTTCCAATGCAGATGCCGTCTGTCGGAGTTGGGTAATTTGCTGAATCACCATTTGATACTGTCGATGCAGTTGCGCCAGTAGTGTGTTTGGCGCATCCTCGGCGGTATCCGTTTCCAGCAGTTTTTGAATATGCGCCAACTGAAACCCCTGCTGTTTCAGGGCAACAATGCGCTTCAGTCGTTGCACATCCGATTCGGTGTAGAGCCGATAATTTCCGGGCGATCGCGCAGGTTGCGGCAGCAAGCCCAACTGGTGGTAGTGCCGCACCATGCGAGGGGTAATCCTGCCCCCAACGGCATCAGTCAGTTCTTTGATGGTTAAATAGACAACGGTCATAATTCTGGTTCAATCCCGGCGGCTCGAAGCTGGGCAGTCAGGCGTTCGACTCGCTGATGTTCCTGCTCAATTTGTTCGGTGTCCCATAGCAACAAACTTCCCTGGTCGTCCCACCAGCGTAACCGGTAACCTTCTCGGTGATCCCGTTTCCCTGGCCAAGCCCCCAGAAAAGCTGCATTTCGGGTATCCAAAACCGATTCTGCTCATCAGGGGATGCTAAAGCATAATAGGCAGTTTTTTGCAGTTGTGGTGGAAAGCATGGCGATCGCATCCAGGGTATTCATTGTTTTCCTACTGTAGCGCATCTACTGCTTGACATTGACATTGATGTCAAGGTTTAGCCTGAGAGCAGGTGTTTTGGATTGTACCCATGCTCTACCCTGCTCGTCTAACTCGATTGGCCACGGATCATCCGGATGCACTGGCAGCTTTGTTATGTGGAATACTCGTGCTTCTAGGCTGGAGCGCGTTGCAGTTCAACTGCCTGGGATTGGCCCTGCTGCTCTTCCCTGCAGCCTATGTCATCGGTGGGTTTGCCAGTGCCCAGGAAGGATTGACCACCTTACTCCAGGAAAAAGAACTAGATGTGGATCTATTGATGATTGTGGCAGCCCTGGGAGCCGCTTTTCTGGGTTTATGGCGGCGGGAATACTACTTGATTGTAGATGGAGCCGTGCTGATCTTGATTTTTGCCATCAGTGGGGCGTTGGAGGGCTATGCGATGCAGCGAACGGAACACAGCATTCGCAGTTTGATGAGCCTGACAACGGATACGGCAAGAGTTGTAGTCGGTGGGCAGGAACAATTGATCCCCGTTGCAGAACTACAGGTCGGCGATCGCATTCGCGTCAAACCAGGAGAACTGATTCCAACCGATGCGGTGATTCTAGAGGGGGAAACCACTCTGAATGAAGCCACCATTACAGGGGAATCGTTGCCCGTGGAGAAAACGATTGGGGATGAGGTCTTTGCCGGAACATTAAATGGCTACGGTGCCTTACTGCTGAAGGTGCATCAACCCCCTGAAAGCAGTCTGCTGCAACGTATCATTCGCGTTGTGGAACAGGCACAGACCGAAAAGCCAAAATCGCAGCAATTCATTGAACGCTTTGAACGGGGCTATGCCCGTGTGGTGGTTTTGGTCGGGGTTCTGCTGGCGATTCTGCCGCCCTTTGTTTGGCAATGGAGTTGGGAAACGACTATCTACCGGGCCTTAATTTTTCTTGTTGTGGCTTCACCTTGCGCCCTGGTAGCAGCCATTATGCCCACCTTGCTTTCTGGCATTGCCAATGGAGCACGACAGGGTATTTTATTCAAAAGCGGTGCCCAGTTGGAGTTGATTGGCAAGGTGCGGGCGATCGCTTTCGACAAAACAGGAACCTTGACCACAGGAAATCCCCAGGTTGACAAAGTGATTCCAGCCAGGGGATACACAGAGGCAGACCTTCTCGAGCTTGCTGCTGCCCTGGAAATTCATTCAGAACATCCCGTTGGTCAGGCAATTTGCCAGTATGCTACCCAAGCCCTGGCGACAACGCCTCTATCCTTGACCTCTATCCAGGCACAGCCAGGACGGGGAATTATGGGACTCAAAGGCGACACGCCCGTTTGCGTTGGCAAAGCAACCTTTGTCCAGGCCACCGTTCAAACGGTGCCAGCCGATCTGTTATCCCTGACGGATCAGCTGGAACAAGCGGGCAAAACAGTGGTTTGGGTGGCTGAAGCTGGCAAGATATTGGGACTCATTGCAATCGCCGATACAATTCGACCAGAAGCAACTGCCGCGATCGCTCATCTCAAACGTATGGGAATTGAAGCAATTATCATGCTCACAGGCGACAATCAACAAACTGCAAACAGCGTGGCTCAGTCTATTGGCATCGATCGCGTCTATGCCGAACTACTACCCGAGGAGAAACTTAAGATTATTCAATACCTACAGCAACAATACAAAATGGTTGCGATGGTAGGAGATGGAATCAATGATGCACCTGCACTAGCTCAAGCTACAGTTGGGATTGCAATGGGAGTTGCTGGAAGTGATGTAGCGTTGGAAACCGCAGATATTGTGTTGATGACCGATCGTCTGGAAAAAATTGCCACCGCGATTCGTTTGGGACAGCGTTCTCAGGCGATTATTAAACAAAATATTGGGTTTGCACTCAGTTTTATCCTGCTCCTGATCACAACCAATTTTATTGGTAATATCACATTACCCCTGGGGGTAATTGGACATGAAGGCTCAACTATCCTGGTGATTTTGAGTGGATTGCGCTTGCTAAGAGGATAACCAACCTGTTGCCTCACGCCGATAGTTTCAAGATGCGATCGTCCCCCCTGACTAAAAACCACACAAGTCATCCAGTTCAATTGGTGGGAGGGGCTGCATTGCCTTGGAATAACCGTACGGGCTTTTGAGTCAGAAGAGAGGCACCATCTTGTAACTGCTCGGCGGGAAAAATCGAGTTCACCCGTTCCACGACAGAGATCATGTACTTATAGTCGGGCAACGTTCCTGCAGGGACTAAACCCACTTCACTGGCAATTTGCGAGGGAGTATTTGCGATCACACGCCGCAAGGATTCCTGCATGTTCAAATCAATGGTGGGACTGAGCAGCACCACTCCAGGCGGAACTCTGTGTTGATCGGTAAAGAGTATTCGAAAGTTGGTGGTACTGATTTGGGGCCGCAGGGTATTTAATTCTTCCACCGATAAAGCTCCGGCTTCCGCTTTACCACTGGCGATCGCTTCCACTACAGCTTTAGGGGTGGGACAGAGCACCAATTCTGCAAGGGTTAATCCATACAAGTTATAGATGGGAAAGTAGTATCCTGTGGTGGAACCAATCTGACCGATCGCGAAGGGCTTACCGGCCAGAGATTTCAAATCCTGATAAGGACTGTCCTGTTTGACGACAATGACCGATCGCAGATTACTCACCCCCTCTAATGGAAAGATGGGAGTGTATTGATGGCGACTGATGGCTAAAGCAGCCAGGCTAGGAGGCGCAAACACTAATGACCAGGCGTTGGCTCTAATCCGTTCCAGGGCTTTACTTTCGTTATAGGAAGGTTCGAGTTGCACCATCACGCGCATTTTCTCTTCCAGGTAACGATTGAAACGATCGCAACGTTTCATCAAAAATGAAATCGAGTACGCTAAAAATATCTGAAAGCCCCCAATGTAGCCATTATGCCGTTAAACAACCTTAAACTCGGCCCTAAATTTAATCTCCTGCTGGCTCTAATTTTTTTGGCTGGCTTTGCCCTCAGCGGGCTGGCTCTCTCAAGTGCTGCAAAATCGCGCTCAGGCTGAAGTTGCCGACAAGGCCCAGATGTTGATTCAGAGCATGAGCTCTGTGCGGGATTATACCAGTACTCACATTGGCCCACTATTGCAGCCGCAATTAAATACCTCACCCAGCTTTATTCCGGAAACCATCCCTGCCTACTCTGCTACAGAAGTATTCCAAAATCTGCGGAAATCGGAGAACTATCGAGAATTTTTTCTATAAAGAAGCGGCTCCGAATCCCACTAACTTGCGCGATAAGGCTGATGCCTTTGAAGCGTCTCTGGTGGAGCGCTTTCAAGGAGATCCGAAGTTAAAGGAATTGTCTGGCTTTCGCGATCTGCCAGGAGGACGCATTTTCTACACGGCCCGTCCTCTGGCGGTTACAAAGGAGAGTTGTCTGGAATGCCACAGTACTCCTGATGTGGCTCCTAAAAGTCTGATTGCTACTTACGGCCCAGACAATGGCTTTGGTTGGAAGTTAAATGAGATTATTGCCGCTCAGATTGTTTCCGTTCCTGCCGAAGAAGTGCTGGGAAATGCACGTCGCTTACTGACTTTAATTATGGGAATTGTGCTGGCGGTGTTCCTACCCTTGATTTTGGTTCTGAATTACTTGCTGCGGCGATCGGTGATTCGGCCCTTGCGCCAGATGGCCCGCACCGCTGAAGCCGTCAGTATGGGGCAGATGGATGCCGACTTTGAGCAGAAATCACAAGATGAAATTGATTCCCTGGCGGGAGCCTTTAACCGAATGAAATCGAGTCTACAAATCTCCATGAATCTCCTCAATCAGCGCAAGGACATGTAGAAGGCCATTCAGTCTTGCATAATCATAGGGGAATGTTGGGTTTCTGATGCAGATGTGGGGTGCCTAAAGCGATTTAATTGGGCTACCGCGATCGCCCTGTAAGTGTTTTGTTTGACGCTCATCCCGCTAACGCTTCGCGTATAGCAGGAGATTCCCCGTTC